>JAEZKY010000172.1 GCA_023435985.1 Bacillota bacterium
GGATAATATTATTAATGAAACTGTAAAAGGAATAAATAATATGACATCAAATTTAAAATTATTCAGTAACAATATTATGGAAATAAATAAGGCGTCCAATACTCTATTTACAGAGACTAAAAATGTAGTTAATTTTAACGAAGAAGTAGCTAAATTAATTAAAGATACAATTTCAAAATTTGAAACGGTGACAGAATCTATAGCTCAAGGAGCTGCTACTAGTGAAGAAATAGAAGCAAGTATTAATGAATTGAAGAATATTGCTGAGGATATGAACAAGCTTATTAAATAAATATTATATCAAAATTTGTGGAAGGATACATAGAGACTTAATGGTATAAAACCAATAGCATATTACTACATTAAATATCAGCAGAAAAAATATTTTTCTTGCTTTTTGTGTCTATATATCTAGTTAATACAAATAATGTTAATAAAATTAAAAATGTTTTGTAAGTTATTGAGTTCATTTCCTTAATGTGCTATAATCTAAAGAAAATAAATTATAACATAATTTTCTAATTATTATATAGTGATGCACCGTGGTGGAGAATTGTTACATACACATCAGCAGGTTGCGCACAATTCGCTAGACCGACAATACTGAGTTTTGATTAAATTGTAGTGTTGGGCCTGGGATGAAATGTCACAGCCAAATACCTGAAAATTATTAAGAAATATTTTAGGATTATATCCAATTCTATATAGATGGGAATAATCCTTTTTATTAAGAATAAAATATGTGTTTTAATAAAAACATGCAGGAGGGTTATAATACCATGTGGGGAAAATTCATAATAGAGTATTTAAAATCACCTAGAACAGTAGGAGCAGTAGCACCTAGTTCTAAAAAGCTTGCTGAAAAGATGGCTTGCGATATTGACTATGAAAATGCAAAATGTATTGTTGAGTATGGTCCAGGGACTGGAGTATTTACTGAAAGATTAGTGAGGAAAATAAAAAAGCAGACTTTGTTAATGCTTATCGAATATAATGAAGAATTTTGCAGGCAGCTAGAAGAAAGATATAGTAATTATAGTAATATTGTAGTTGTAAATGATTCGGCAGAAAATATAGACAAGTATCTAAAAAAATATAATATTAAAGAAGTAGATTATGTAGTTTCTGGATTACCATTTGCAAGTCTACCAAAGAGTATGTCAAATATGATATTAAAAAAGACAAGAGATATCCTAAAGAAAAATGGTTTGTTTATAACTTTTCAATATACATTACTTAAGAAAGGTTACATAGGAAGTTATTTTAAGGATATAAGCTTAGAGAGAGTTATATTCAATTTACCACCAGCTTATGTTTTAAAATGCCAAAATACATAAAAGTATTTTTGTATTTTGAAATATAATTAATGTCAAAAGCTGGATTAAAAAACTGAATAAGGTTAATTAATCGTTAGTGTGAAACCCATGATAATATTTTTTATAGGTATTATCATGGGATTTTTTGTTTGAGAATTTATTTGAAAATAGAATTGGAATGAGAGTTAATTCTAGTTTCATTTTTATCTACTTTAAATTCATCAATTTTGCTACCTTTTGAACTTATAGCTGAAACATTAATGTAAGTTGTTTCTACATCCACAACTAAAAAGTGATATACGGCAATGGGAGGGATTACAACTCCTTTTTTACTTGTATATTTATCTCTGAGCTTTTCACCGCCCCCGCCTGTAATTACCTGTGTAATACTGTTTTCGTAACAAAAGTTTTCATTACTGAAAGAAGCGTCAATTACTTTTCTTGAATAATTGTGTTCATGACCTGAAAAAACTATATCTATATTGTACTTATCAACAATTTTCCAAAATGCATCCCTATATTCTGGATATAAATCAAGGCAATGACCTAAATGAGCTCCAGTTGGAAAAGCTGGTGAATGAACAAAAACAAATTTATTTTTTTTAAACTCTGAAACTTTTTCTTCAAACCAGGCAAGTTGATCTTTACTAATTCTATGAGTTAAACTGGGATGAAAAGCATTTAGAATTATAAATCTTATATCGGCAGTGTCTATATAATATACTGTTTTATTATAAGTATAAAGGTATTCATTAGGAATTAAATCATTATAAACCTGACTAAAAATTTTTTCGAATCTGTCATCTAAGGGCTCTATGTTAACTTCATGATTCCCTATTACAGGAAATAACGGTTTGTTTGGATGATACTGTTCTATTATTCCCCTTAGTTTAGTCAATTGAAAATTTAATATTTCTTCTTTAGAACTACCTGCAACAGTATCTCCACACATTACAATAAATTCTGGTGCTGGTCTTAATTTACATGATTCATGCATTAGCGTTTTAAGTACCTTTTCATTTATGCCATTTTTTTTACCCTTTGAATCACTGAAAACTATAAATCTCATTTTTTCTCCTCTCAAAAACACAATTTTGCAATATTTTATTTGTAGTATTGCAGCCATTTAGCATAGAGTTCTGGTTTGTTTATTTTTACAAAGCTCAGAAATTGCTTTTTATATCCTGATTTTTTTAGGCTATCAATAATTAAATAGGGATATATGGTTCTTTTTTTCATGACTCTGGCTGTATCAATAAGTTTGATCTCATTTGATGGTGTAAGGAAAATGTGAAAGGGAGCGGCATCTAAGCGAGTGTAACCTACTAAATCCATAGCTTCGTAAAGTTCAATAATTTTATTTGAAATATCTTGAGTAAGAGGATATGATTTTAAATATTTATCCAATTCAATACCTTGTATATATTCTCTAATAATATAATTTGTATCAAAAGCATAAAGTTTTGGAAAGTGAGTATTTTGTTGTGCCATAACTAATGATTCTATTTCATCAGCACATACCTGTTTGTTTTTAAAAATTTTAATACATTTCTGAAAATCAATTTTGTATACTTTTCCTTGTGTTCCTGCACCTAAAAATTGCAAATCTTTTAAATTTAAGCCTGCATAGAGTTTTATAAAAATCACCTAAAAACAGTAGTATATATTAGGATATGATAATACATAGCTTTTTGATTTAAATAAATGTATCTATAAGCTAAATATGGATTTATTTTTATTAACTTTCAATTAACTTATATACAATATTTACTTAATATTTAAATATTATAGTTATAGAGTCAAATAAAAACTATATAAGTGGGATAAACCAATTTTAGAAAGGGGCAGATAAATGGCAAAAGTTATCCTAAAGTCTTTAAATAAGTTATATGATAATGGTTATAAGGCTGCTAATGATATTAATTTGGACATTGAAGATGGGGAATTTGTAGTTCTAGTTGGTCCATCTGGTTGTGGTAAATCAACAACTTTAAGGATGATTGCAGGACTTGAAGAAATATCATCTGGAGAATTATATATAGAAGATCGATTAGTTAATAAAGTCGAACCGGTAGATAGGGATATAGCTATGGTATTTCAAAACTATGCATTATACCCTCATTTTTCAGTCTATGAAAATATGGCATTTGCATTAAAAATTAAAAGGATGAATAAAAGAGAAATAGATAAAAAAATACATGAAACGGCTAAGGTATTAGAACTTGAAGAGTTATTAAATAGAAAACCAAAAGAACTTTCAGGTGGGCAAAGACAAAGAGTTGCACTTGGGCGTGCAATTGTAAGGGAACCTAAGGTGTTTCTAATGGATGAGCCGCTTTCTAATTTAGATGCAAAACTAAGAGTATCTATGAGAAGTGAAATAATAAAATTACATCAAAGGCTTAAAACTACTTTCATTTATGTAACTCATGACCAAATTGAAGCTATGACTATGGGAAATAAAATTGTTGTAATGAATAAAGGAGAAATACAACAAATTGCGGACCCAGTAACAATATATGAAAAACCAAGTAATAGATTTGTAGCTAGTTTCATAGGCTCTCCGCAAATGAATTTTATGAGAGTAAATGTTGTTGGAACTGATGATGATATATATATTGAGAATGCTTATGTAAAGCATAATATTAATGATAGGAAACTTAGCACGATCTTTAAAGAAAAGTATTGTGAAAGTGAAGTTATAGTTGGGGTAAGAGCGGAAGATATTGAAGTAGTTGAAAATGATAATGGAGAATCTATCGGAGGTCTTGATATAAAAGATAAAGGAAACCAAAATATAAATTCGGCAAATGTAAAAACAGAAATTGCAGTTGGAGAGATAGAGTTTGTTGAAATTTTAGGAAGGGAGACTTATATACATTTTAAAATAAGTAATAGTAGTATGGTGTGCAAAGTTAATGGAATATTTAGAGGAAAGGCAGGACAAGCTATAAAAGTAAAATTTAATTTTCAGAAAGCGCATTTTTTTGATAGAGATAACGAAAAAAGAATAAAAGGGGAGGAATTATAATGAAAAGTCTATTAAAAAAAATAGAACCATATCTTTATTTAATTCCTTGTTTTTTAGGATTTTTAATATTTACATTTTATCCTTTTATAAAAACTATATTTTTAAGCTTTAACACAACTAATACAAATGGAGAGGCAGCTAATTTTGTGGGAATGGATAATTATATAGAATTGTTCTCCTCTTCAGATTTTATAGATAGTATCTTTACTACCTTCAAATTTGTTGTCATAACAGCTGTACCGGCAATAATCATTGGACTTGCACTTGCAATTCTTGCAAATAAAAAGCTTAAAGGAAGTAAAGTATATGAAGTTATGTTTGCAATGCCAATGGCAGTATCTTCGGCAGCTGCAGCAATAATATGGATGTTACTATATCATCCATCTATAGGAATATTAAATTATATTTTAAAAGCACAAATTGGATGGCTTACAGATGAGAAAATAGCGTTATTTTCAGTTTCGTTGGTCACAGTATGGCTTAATATTGGTTTGAATTTTATATTTATTTTAACAGGTCTTAAGAATATTCCAGATGAATTAAATGAAAGTGCACAAATTGATGGTGCTAAATGGGGAAGAAAATTTTTTAGACTGACAATTCCATTAATTTCGCCTACATTGTTTTTTGTTGTATTCATAAATATGGTTAATTCTTTTCAAGCTTTTGGACAAGTAAAGCTGTTAACTTTGGGAGGACCAGCTAATGCTACTAATGTACTAGTCTATGAAATATATAGAGAAGCATTTTTAAATAATAGATTTGAAACTGCCTGTGCAGAATCAATAATACTATTTTTTGTAATACTGATAATAACACTTATTCAATTAAAATTTGAAAAGAAAGGAGTTTATTATTCGTAATGGAGAGCAAGAAAAAAAGATTCTTTCTATATTTATTTAATATAATAGTTGGACTTATTATGATATCACCAATACTTTATGCGCTTAATATAAGTTTAATGACTTCAGATGAGATATTTTCTTATCCTCCTAAGTTCTTTCCGGCAAGTATTACATTAGATAATTACAAGCAGGTAATAGAAACTGTTCCGATTTTTCGATTCATATTCAATAGTTTCTTGGTTTCAGCGGTTGTTACAATAGGACAAATAATAACATCATGTCTAGCTGCCTATGCTTTTTCCTATTTTAATTTTAAAGGAAAGAACCTATTGTTTATTTTATGCTTGTCTACTTTAATGATTCCTAGTGAATCAACAATAATAGCGAACTATCTGGCTATAGCTCAATTAGGGTGGACGGATACTTATACAGGACTCATAGTACCATTTTTAGTATCTGCCATGGGGATATTTTTAATAAGACAGTTTTATCTGACAGTACCAAAAGAATTAAAAGAAGCTTCTAAACTTGATGGGTGTAGTAATTTTAAGTTCTTTGTTAAGGTATTGCTTCCTATATCTAAACCTGTAATAGCATCCCTTGGAGTGTATACCTTCTTAAATACCTGGAACTTATATATGTGGCCATTGCTTGTAACAAATTCTCCGGAAAACAGAACTGTTCAAATTGGAATAAGTATGCTTCAGTTTTCTGATAATCAGGATTTAGGAATGGTTTTTGCAGGAGT
>JAEZKY010000185.1 GCA_023435985.1 Bacillota bacterium
CAGGTCCAGCTTCCTATGGTATGACAGATACAATGGGACGTATGCACTCTGACGCTCAGTTCGCAGGTTCTTCTTCCGTTCCGGCTCACGTAGAGATGATGGGTCTGATCGGTATGGGTAACAACCCTATGGTTGGAGCCACTGTAGCTGTAGCTGTTGGGATCGAGGAAGCTGCTAACGCAGGTAAATTCTAAAAAACAAAATAAAAATGATATATAGGTACTGCACCAATCTTTCATGGTTGGTGCAGTTTTTGTACGTGTAGAATGTATTTACAATGTCAATACATGATATAATAAATATAACGGAGGTGCTATAATGGAAAAAACTTTTTTGCAGGTGCGTACTAGAATGAGGTAGTTAAAGAAGTTCAGGCATCTTTGGCAATGGAAAATATGCCGCTTACAGAAGATGATATTCATTTACTAGAAACATATCAGAACTCAACTATTTCTGAAAAGGAGAATATCAGGAAGCAGTTAATAGCTGAATATACGGAGGAGTAAATGAGTGATAGAGTTTATTGCTACCAGGGCTCAAATATTATGATTAATAAATTTAATATTCGAGATTTAAATAGGCTAAATGAAGCGGAACGAAAGTTAACGCAGCTTCGTTTAAATGATTTGATTATTTCACCAATAAAAGGAAATTTTGACTTAAGCCACTTACAAAAAATTCATCAATTTCTTTTTCAGGATTTATATACATGGGCTGCCAGAATTTTAATTATCTGCTTCTCACTATTATCGCAATCGGTGTAGATGCCTGAATAAAGATCCTCTTCACAACTCTCACCATAAGTACCATATTGTTTGCATAAATTGTAATTGCTACATTTAGTCTCTGACATACTAACATTTCCCCTTTGAATGTATTTGGCTCTGATTGAGCCTATATATAGTATAAAGTAATTGGGAAATTTTTACAATAACATATAAGAGCTGCAGTAATTAATCAGGTATGGATTTCATTAACCAATTTAAATGGGCTTCACGATGTTTTAAACGTTCCCGTTTTGATATCGGAATAAATTGTTTATTTGTGAGAAAGAAACCAAAATTGTTATATTCTTCGATAAAATTCATATTAACCAGATAGCTTTTATGACACCGGAGAAATCCTTCTTTTTTTAATCTATCTTCCAATTCGCTTAATGATATTGAACTGGTAATTGTTTTTTGTTTTGTATAAATAATGCAGGTTTTATTAAACACCTCAATATAGATGATATCCTTAAGGGGTATATTCATTGTCATATATTCTGATCGGATTTGAATTTTCTTGTAAATAAAATTTATATTTTTTAAACTTTTATCAAGAGATGCTTCTATTTCTTTGGTTCGAATAGGCTTTAGAAAATATCCATCTGCTTGCATTCGATAAGCTTCTGCTGCATACTGGGGACTGTTGGAAGTAAAGAATATAATACTATCCTGATTCATTTCACGAATTTTAAGACCTATCTCTAAACCATTTTGCCCAGTTTCTGATAAGTTAATGAAACAACATGGAAGTTTTTCACATTGGAAATTTACGTGTTCAAACATATTTTTATGAAATGAATACTCATGTAATGAAAAATCAATCAGTCGCTTCTGGAAATATCTTTCTAAAAAAACGATCAAATGATTTCTGTCAGTGGTAATTGAATCTAAAATTACAAGTTTCATGATATTCCTCAATTTTTCTAATTCTGATGTAACAAATATACCATAATTATGTTGAATTGCAAATGTTTTTTTGATTTTTACGCCATAAGCATGCATTTTGCGACAAAACTATTGACTGGAATTATATATTATAATAAACTTTACCAGAACTCGGTATAAATATAAAAGTAGTACTGAGTGAATCAATTAAATTACAAAAGAGGGAGTGAAAGTTATGAAAAAAAGATTATCAATTTTACTTGCAATTTTAATGATGCTTGGGGCTATGCTGGTAGGCTGTGGAGCAAAAAATGATTCTGTCTACGTAGGAACTACCTGGACTTTAAATTCAGTGGAAGCTGAGGGAATCGTACTTGAAGGGGAACTGTTAGCGAGTGCTATGGATGCTGCCACCATTAAATTTGACGCAAAAAAAGTAACACTTAATTTTGGAACTGAGAATGGAGAGGGTACCTGGTCAGAAAAGGACAATGTTATTACAATAAAGTCTGATGGAGAGACCATTGAATGTCCGATCACAGATTCAAAACTGCTTTTCGAGTTGGAAGGCACAAAAATGTATTTCGTAAAAGATGAAAAAGCAGAAAAATAGAATTATATAAGTATGGAATCACAACGCTCTCTGATAGATAGAGGGCGTTTTTTTTACGTGTGCCCCGCAGGCACACACATCAATGAGCGTAAGTCCTGAATTGTGTGATGCGTCGGTTTAACAGACCGAGTACTAGACCTAATAATAGATAAAGCACGAAATTACGTATTATTTCTTTTCTACTTGTTTAATAAGTAATGTCTCGATTTCCAAAGTATATGCCTTTTTTTATTGGAGATATCATAAAGCCAATAATTATACCAAGCAAGAAAGCTGTAAATGGACTTAGAGGGTGAAACAGAATTTTAAAAGAGTTCTTCATAAATACGTCCTTTCTAACAAGTGTGGAAAATACACACGCTTGTACAATAAGTAATAGCATAATTATAAATCTGGAAACACGATTTTGCAAGAGGCGCATTTATAGGGAGCAACCAAGTAAATACCTGGTTCTCCCTTTTGCACTTATTGCTCCTCGTCAATCCCCATACAACGTTTATAC
>JAEZKY010000203.1 GCA_023435985.1 Bacillota bacterium
TCCTAGAAGTGAATATTTATTTAAATTTCTACAACCTACATTTGATGATATATTATTTTTAGGAAAAGGATATGAGGAGGTATTTGATAGATTTGAAATTTTATATGCTTTAACCTATATGGATTTAACATATGAAAATATAAGTAAATGGGGACCGCCAGGAAGATTTGCTTGGAAGTTTAAGAGATCTTTTGGAAACAACATCTATAATGATATTCTAAACGAAGCGAAATTATATGGAGATGAGTGGAGTCCATTAAAAGCAGGTATGTTTGGTGGATCATATGAAAGATTTGATAAAATTTCTACTGAGTACAAAGAGTTATTAGAAAAAATAGGTTGGTATTAATTATTCCTCAAAATAATAATTTGATTTTATTAAAACTTATAAGCACCACAACATTCAGAAATGAATTTGTGGTATTTTTTATAGGATTATATTGGTAAAGCATGCTATAATTTATGATATAAACAGATTAATTGTAAGTGATTTGTAATGTACGTATAATTGGGAAGAGAGGAATAAGTATGAATATATTAGTTATAGGAAATGGCTTTGATATAGAACATGGATTACCAACTTTATATAAAGATTTTTTAGACTTTATGCAATGTATAAATTTTTTAAAGGAAGAATTAGATACGGCCAATAATGCAGTTATTGATCAAATATCTTTTGATGAACAATTAGAAAATAAGCTAAAACATACAGTAGATAGTGCTATCCAAAGGTATTTCTGTGAGAAAAATCTTTTAAAGGTTAATACTTTTTATAAATGGACGGAAGAGGAGATTGCAAAAGAATTAATTAATAATGCTAATAATAATATTTGGGTAAGGTATTTTATCAAGAATATGGATTATGAAAAAGACGGATGGATTGATTTTGAATCAGAAATTTGTAATGTTATTAAATGCTTTGAGTATATGAAAAAATATAGTGATCATAATAGAAAAGGTATTGGATGGCCCAGAGAGGAAGAGCAGGAGAGAGCAGATAAACAAGAAATTGTACAAAAAATTATAAACTACAGTGGAGCCGACATAGAAACATTTGAACTTTTAGGCAAGAAGCTTCGAGAAATTGTAAATATTCTTAATGATCATCTTAATGACTTAATTCGTTGCTTGGAAATATATCTAGAAGATTGTGTAGGGAATATAGAAATAGAATATCTAGCACCTGATTTAGAAAATTTTGAGCCTGATAAAGTTTTAAGTTTTAATTACACCAAAACACATAAAAAGTATTATAAATGTGAGAATGCCTATATTAAAGAAGAGCAGTATGAATATATTCATGGACAAGCAATGCTAGATAGATCTAAACAAGATAATAATATGGTATTAGGAATAGATGAATATTTGGATGATGATAAAAAAGACAAAGAATTAGACTTTATTGAATTTAAAAAATATTATCAAAGAATATATAAAAGGACCGGTAATAAATACAAAAAGTGGATAGATAAAATAAAAAGTGTTCAAGAAGAGAGAATTGAAAAAGAAAAAGATTTGAAAGAAAGACTTCTAAAAGTAAATAATAATCGCGGAAAAGATTATATTAAACAAGAATTAATTAATTTATCAGAAGATGGCAAGAATGAAATATATATATTTGGCCATTCGCTTGATGTTACTGATAAAGATATTATAAAGGAATTAATCGTATGTCCCAATACTGTAACTACTATATTTTATTATAATAAAGAAGCATATGCTCAACAGATTGCTAATGTGGTTAAAATAATTGGACAAGATGAGTTAATAAAAAGAGTTTCTGGAGCAGATCCAACTATTATTTTTAAGCAGCAGCAACAGAGGATAGCTAGAAAATAGTTTTTATTTAATTAATTATAAGGAGTGAGTTCATGTACAGATTTAGATCTACTAAATATCTTTTAGATGAAGAGTTTAATGAACTTGAAAATCAAGAAATTTATTTTGCACCACCAGAACAACTCAATGATCCAATGGAAGGGCTTAAAGATATATTTTGGCAAGGTGATGAAATTCTTTGGAAAAACTTTTTAAAGCATTATCTTTTATGTCTTGAACATATTGTATCAATTTGGACTGTAATTGGAGAAGACATTGAAATAAATAAAAATTTTATTCCAATGTTAAAAACAGACATAGATTTGTTAACAGAAAATCATAAGCAAAGGTTTAATGAGATAAAAGAAAAATTTTTTTCAAATAAATGTATTTCAAGTCTACCTCAATTATTGGCTAATAGAAGTTCGCCTATAAGAATAAATGAACTAGCCACATACTTAGAATTTATACATAAGTTTGCATTTAACTCTATAAACTTAATATATTCAAAATATGGAATGATGGATAGAATTAAATTTTATGAAGATAAAGTGGACAATAATGAAAATCTTACAATGATATTAGAAGGTGCAAATAGATTTGATGAAAATGATAAATTAAAATATCATAGTAATAAAATGTTTGAATTAATTCAAAACACTAATAATGAAGTAAGAATATTATCTCGTTATAAAAATAAAGAAAAAAGTTATAGTAATAATGAGTTATTTATTGTTATAGATTTTCCAAGAGCATATTTATCTAAATTAGACGAATTGGTTTATCCTAAATGGTATACTGCTTGTTTTATGAATAATTATCATAATTCATCAGTTTGGGGAAACTATGGAGATAATCATAAAGGTGTTTGTTTAGAATTTAGAACTAAAAATAATAAAGATAATAAATTAATAACATTAAATCAAGTTATGGGTTGTGAAGTTAGTAGCAATTTGCGAAAACATGAATATGAATTTAAAAGAGTTAAATATGAAAAGAAATTTATTGAGATAGATTTTTTCAAATCTTTAGGACGCCATCCTTATAAAAGCCTCAAAGAGCAATGGTATATGGAAGAAGGTGGAAATATAAGTAAATGTCTTAAGTCAATAAAATTTGACGATGATTGGAGGAATCTTTATTGGGATAATTTTTATAAAAGTGTTACAACTAAAACTATAGATTGGGAATATGAATGTGAATATAGAATAATAATAGATGATTATTTCAATAAGCATGATGAAAAAGAAAAAAGAAAGCTCAAGTATAATTTTTGTGACTTAGAAGGTATTATATTTGGAATTAAGACATCAGATTTTGACAAGCTTAAGATATTGGAAATAATAGGAAAAAAGTGTAGAGAAATAGGACGTAATAATTTTAATTTCTATCAGGCTGCTTATTCACATGAAACAGGTAAGATCGAACGTATAAAACTTAATTTGCTGAAATTTTAAGGTCCTGACAATGCTACATTATTTAGAAATGAATTTGTGGTATTTTTGCTATTTTATAGTTAATTATGGGAGTTTATGCTATAATTAGAGCATAAATTTGATATAATTACATAATTGGGAGGAAAAGTGAATGATGAGAGTAGAGAGCTGGAATGAATTATTATGTGAAATTAAGAGGTTTAAATCGGAAATGCCTGAAAAAAGGGAAGTGTGGTTTAGAGGACAAGGTAATTCATCATTTGTATTGTTGCCAAGTCTTCTTAGAGTAAATGGTGGATTAGAAAAAGAGAGGGATATATTTTATACATACAAAAAGTTATCACAAAGGTTAGCTATTACAACAAAAGATAACTGGGAGACTTTATTTAATATGCAACATTATTTTATACCAACAAGGTTATTAGATTGGTCTGAAAATTTAGGAGTTGCATTGTATTTTGCTATTTCAGGAAATAAGGATGAGGGTGATATTAGTCTATATTTACTGGATCCTTTAGAGCTAAATACTTATACTAAAAAGGATGGAATACCAATAATTCCAGATGAAAATATGGGATTAGATTATATTGAAAACTATCTTAAAAAGATTCCATTTTCACCAAGATTTCCAATAGCAATTAGGCCAAACTTTATTAATGATAGAATGTTAGCACAAAGAGGACTATTTACAGTTCATGGCGATGATTTGACAGAAATTGAAGTTTTATGCCCTAAAGCTGTTAAAAAATTTATAATTGCACATGATGTGATAGAGGAAATTAAAGAGTTTTTAGAAATAGCAAATATTAATGAATATACTGTTTTTCCTGATATAAATGGGATTTCATATTATATAAGAAATATGTTAAATAATTGATTGCACAGAGATAAAGTAATAACTAACTAGTGTAAAATAGAAGAATGTTTGAAGTTAGTTAATAATATAGAATTAGGAGATTATGGGATGAGCATAGAAGAAATTAGAATTAAAGATTTTTCTCATTATTTAAGAATATGTTTTGAATCATCATTTCAATCAGAAATAAATAGATATAGACCGAACTATGTGTTTAGGGGAGTAGTAGATTCATCATTTGATTTAATACCAAGTCTTTTTAGAAATTGTAAAGAAAAGCCGTCTCTTGAAACAGCGTTACTTAGGAATTTTGACAAATACATGGAGTTACCACAGCAGGCAAGAAGCAATGATATATGGGATATCATGGTTTTAGGCCAACATCATGGTTTGCCGACTCGTCTTTTGGATTGGACATACTCTCCATTAGTGGCATTACATTTTGCAACGGAAGATATAAGTAAAATGAATTGTGATGGAGCAGTTTTTTTAGTAAATGTAGTAGAGGCAAATAAAAGAACTCCTTTTTCAAATATTTTAGAAGAAGATAATAAATATCTTTTTACTATAGACGATATTAAAAAAATTACCATGAACGAACAAAGTCACGAAAAAAAATTAAGTAAATTGGATGAGCTTTTAAAAAGAAATGTACTCTTTTTTGAGCCACCATCTGTAGACAGTAGAATTGTAAATCAATACGCTTTCTTTTCGATTGCACCGTTAGCAGTTGAAAATATTAGGATGGCTTTGGAGGAAAGTGAACTGGAGTGTTACAAAATTATTATTCCAAAAGAATTGAAATGGAAATTTAGAGATATGCTTGATCAAATGAACATTACCGAACGAGTTATTTATCCGGGCTTAGATGGATTGGCAAAGTGGTTAGCAAGATTTTATAATACAAGTAATTTGAATAAGGAAAGTAATAATTAAAATGATATAATATTTTTAGTACTATATGGAAATACTACATTTTTCAAAATGAATTTGTGGTATTTTTGTAGTTTATATCTCATATTGAAAAATTACTATAATTATACCTGATAAAAACTATAAGAAATTAAGAAAATATGGAGGAAGTATATGGAAGTAGTTAGTTTTGAAGATATAAAAGATGAAATAAAGAAGGTTATGAAGAGTAAAAAGTTAATACCAATCATAGGAGCAGGGTTTACTTTTGGCGAAAAAGCATATAATGGAATTGTACCTAATGGAGATACTATGAAACAATATATGAAAAATGAATTAATAAAAGAGAAGCCTCATCTAGAAGAAAAATTACAAGAAAAAAGTTTTCAGGAGATAGGAAAATATTATGTAAAATTTGTAGATAAATATAAAAGAGATGAATATCTAAGAAATAATTTCACCAACGTAGTATTAGAGAAATATAAAGAATTATTTATAAGAATAGATTGGCCATGCATTTATACTTTAAATTTTGATGATGCAATTGAAAAATGTAATAACTATGAGGTTATTTATCCATATAAAGAGTATAAAGAAAACATAAGGGAAAAATTCAAATGTACCTTTAAATTACATGGTGATGCTAAGTATGAGATAAAATATAATGATAAAAATCTTATTTTTAGTAGAGAAGAATATATCAAGAGTCTAACAGATAATGCAAATATTAGACGCTTTTTTGAAATGGACTACATTGGTAATAATATAATGTATATAGGTTGTAGTTTAAAAGATGAATTAGATTTATTATTTTCTGTATACAGGACAACTCAAATTTCAGAATTTAAGGTTAATAGATATTATATAACTAATAAAGAATTTGATGAACTCGAATTGGCTGATTTAGAAGATTACAATATAACTAAGGTTGTACTAATAGAAGATTATAATGAATTTTATAGCGAAATGGATAAAATCAACAAAAGTATAGGGGAAATTGAAATAGATGAATTAGAGATGTTTAAGAATATAGAATTAGAAAAAGGAGATATGGATGCAGAGGAAAATCTTAAAAGATTATTGTTTTCTATAAACGAATCTGATAAGAATGAAAAGCTAATTTATAAACTACCTAGTTTTTATATATATAGAACAATAGCAGATAAGATTATAAAGCAGTTAGAAGTTAAAAGAGTGCATTTAATTATAGGCCATAGAATAAGCGGAAAAACATATCTAGCATTCAATTTAATTGATAAGATTAAAGATAGGGATACATATTTTATACCTTCAAAATATAATATTAATTTTAATAGCTTAGAAAAGCTAATTAATAAAAAAAGGGTGGTTATATTTTTTGACAGTAATACATTAGGAAGTAATGAATTAGATTATATAATTAAGAATAAATATAAACTTGATGATAATGATATTTATATATTTATATTATTAAACACTTCTGATAAATTATTATTATCTTCATTTAGGGAAGATGATTATATAGATTTAGATTTTGAATTATTCAATCAACTTAAAGGTAGAGAGGTAAATGAAATAAATAAAAAACTTTCTTTAAAAACTTTACCTAAGTTTGGATATGATGTATCTATTTTGGACAATCTATATGGTTATCAAGATTTTTGTAAAGATAATTATCCACAAATTTTTGCTAAGAGTGAGTTGAAGAGCACTAATATTCCTCTGAATGAAGCCGAATTAATTACATTTATAATGTTAGCGACCAATGATAAGTTACTTCTCTCAGAAATAAAAGTATTAGGATTGGAAATAGAAATAAGTGATATTATTAATGAGTATAATACAATCATACAAGTAGATTATACATTAGGTATAGAAAAGGGGTATTCTTTAGGATACAAAATTGTTCCTAATGCAAAGTATTGGATACTTACGGTACTTGGAAAATTTGCCAAGGTAAAAGCTAATAGAACAGTTATTGCTAAAGCAGTACGGAAAATAGTAAATGCATTGCGAAAAGAGAAAGAACATTTCGAAACAAGTATACAAGTGATGTTATTTGATACCTTAAATGATATATTTCCAAGTGAAGAAGGTGGTGCAGTAGGATTAATACATGAAATATATGAAGAACTTGGAGAAATATTGCATGAAGACAATCATTATTTAATTCAAAGAGCTAAAAGTATTTTATATCTAAATAGTACTGAAATGAAGGAACTAAGAAAAGGAGCATTATTTGCGGATACGTCTCATAGAAATCTTATAAATGAAAAAAGGAGTTGTTATAATAAAGAAAAAATTAGAAAAATTGAAAATGTAATTGAGCATGCAGTTTTTACAAAAGCTATGTTATATGGGAGAATAATAAATATTAATAATTATTTAAACATAGATGATATAAAAAAGGCTATTGAAAATTACTACGAAGCTTTTAGTTCAAATGATAATCAGATTTATGTTAAAGGATTGATAAAAAGAACATTGAAAAATAAACATAGTACTAAATCTGATTTATATAGGTTAATTACAAACCATAAAAATGCAGGTGAACTTGATAGAAACTATAAAAACAAAATAAATTTCATAGTAAACACTTTAACTAAATATGATTTTAATGGAGATTAAATAAATTAACAATTGATTTATGGAAAGAATAAGTAAGAAAAAGAAATAAATTATATGTTAGAATAAAAAATGAGTACTTTAATTCTATAATTTTCTACCTGAATATATAACTTATAATTACCTACTCAAAAGAAAATTCATCTAAATTAAGCTGATATAGAACAACATCATCAATCAAAAGTTCAGCAGAAAATGTGTTGGCTTTATTTCTTAAATTTAGTATTGTTTTACAATAAAATGATAGAAAAGTAAAACTTAGCGAACACATGTTTGCATAAAAACAAATATTATTGTAAAATGGTATTAACATTTGTAGGGAGATGAAGCTATGGAAACAAAAGTAAATGAATTGTTGTTGAAAGATTTAAATTCTAATTTTAGTGATAAGGAACTACAAGAATTATTGAATCGAATTTCTATAGTAAAAAATGAATATGTATTGTTATATAATAAAAAAAATCAGGATGAATTTTAATCATCTTGATTTTTTTTATTTTGAGCTAATGTTATTTTAGCTGCTAATATTAAATTTGGTAGATCTTTCTCAGTAATTGTATAACCGTCATTTTCAAGTTGCTCAATAAGCTTGAAAGCAAATTGTTCTGCTAAATTAGATTTTTGTTGCTTGTTGGGAGCAATAATGTCAGTTCTACCCAGGAGATAGTCAGCGGATACACCAAAAAAATCTGCTATTTTCTTTAATGCATCATTATCTGGAGAACGCCTATTTTGTTCCCACATACCAATTGTACTAGGGCTTATATTAAGCAGTTTAGCAAGACTTGATTGAGTTAGATTTTTTTGTTCTCTTAAATCTTTTATTATGTCACCTAACATAAAATTTCCTCCAATCTATAAATATATTTTATCACAATATGTGTAGATATAAACAATTGCACACAAAAAGTGTAGAAAACTATTGACAACACTTTTTGTGTAGAATATAATAAAAATATCAACACGATACGTGTATGAAAGGAGGAGGAAAAGATGCATAATGTATTACTTAAATTTAGAAAAGCTAAAGGCTTAACGCAAGATGAATTTGCAAAAAAGATAGGTATTACATTAACATATTATTCAAAAATTGAATTAGGGCTTAGAAATCCTAGTTATAATTTCTTGAATAAATTTAAAGAAGTATTTCCAGAAGCATCTGTAGATGATATTTTTTTTAAATGTTCACTACACGAAATGTGTGGATAACTACATACTTAGATTATATCTTTTTAAGGTGGTGATGCCAATCGACACTCATTAACTAAAGATAATCAAAGTAAGTAATTTCAATACTGGAAAGGAGGGAAAGTGGTGAAGGAAAAAATAATAAGACTAAATGAAAAAGAGCAGAAAGATTTATTCTGTGCTGCATGGCATTTAACTAATTTTATAGAGGATTTAAAGGAAGAGAAAGTTTCTAATTTTTCAACTCCATGTGAAACTTGCAAATATCAAAAAGAGTGTTTTGAAGATGATAATTATGATGCGTATAGTCATTTTCAAATTTTAACTAAATTAACTGGCGTAGTAGTTACTCCACTTAAAGGAGCTAGAGAAAATTCTTTTAAGCTATTAATTGAAGAAGATCAAACAAAAGAAACTGCTCAAGAAGTACCAGTTCAAGAGCAGCCTAGTCAAATCATTATTAATATAAATAGTTTAACTATTGATAGTAAATTTGCTGATTACCTATATAAATGTTTGATTAGTTATCAATATCAGCTTCACAAGAGTTCTCATCCTCATCATTAGGATAAAATCCTATTCTGCGAGTTTTTCGGTTAGGATCATCTTTTGTGACAGAAGTTAATAGAAAGTTAATTTGAGAAATATGTTGAATTAATTCAGAGTAGTTACCATTAACATATCCATAATAATGAATTAATGAAGGATTACTATATCCAATATCAGTAACATTTAGCAAGATATTTTGTCCAAAACTAGTCAATTTTAATGCAACTTCATGCTCATCATCAAGTTGATTTTCGAAGTCATTAATATGTTTCATTATAACTTCATATTGTCTATCAGCCATTGTAGGATCACTGTATATCTGGACAGGAACAGAGCTACCAATCATATCATGATTTGAGATATTATTAATTAATTCATCATGATTCAAGATCTTATTAATTAATTCGTCATGATGATTTATACTATCACGAATATTCATACGAACACCCCCTTTCAACATAATTTTACCATATTAAGGGGAGAAAGGAAAAAGAATGGAAGAAAAAATAAAAGAGCTAGAAAAAAGAATAGCTGAACTTGAAAAGAAAATTCAAGAACAACCATCTATAAAAGAAATTGCTAATAAAATAGCTAATGAATTCATGAATTCGTTAGGGGGAGAAGGAGAATGAACAGGGC
>JAEZKY010000220.1 GCA_023435985.1 Bacillota bacterium
GTGGTAATGTTATAATAGAGGAACAAAGTTATGCATGAAGAACCATTGATTTGATATTCTGATTTATAATACTTTATTATAAAATCAAAACAGACTTTAGAGTATGAACTATGGAATTAATTATAAAATATATAGGGATTTAATTTAGTCTATAAAGGTGGTGTTAATATGAGTTATAATATTTACTTAGTAGAAGATGAAGAAAATTTAAATCAGATATTAAAATCTTATCTTGAAAAAGATGGCTTTAATGTAACTTCTTTTTTTAATGGTGAAACAGCAAGAACAGCTATTGAAGTTAATCCACATTTATGGATATTGGACATTATGCTGCCAGATATAGATGGATATCAGCTTATAAAGGAAATTAAAGAAAATAATAAGCAAACACCTGTTATTTTTATATCTGCACGTGATGCTGATTTAGATAAAGTGATTGGTCTGGAGCTTGGCAGTGATGATTACATTGCTAAACCATTTCTACCTAGAGAGCTGGTTATACGTACAAAAAAACTTATTGAAAGGGTATATGGCCAAGAAGTAGAAAGAGATGCTCATATAGTATCAAAGATTTACGGTTACACTATAGATGAAAATAAACGTATAGTAAAGAGAGAAGAAGAAACGATTACTTTAACTTCAAAAGAATTTGATATTCTTATGTTATTTGTTAAAAATCAGCTTATTGCATTTTCAAGAGAACAAATATTACATAATATTTGGGGAGATGAGTATTTTGGAAGTGATAGAGTTGTGGACGATCTTATAAGAAGGCTTAGAAAAAGAATGCCAAACCTCAGAATAGAGACAGTTTATGGTTATGGATACAGGATGGTTAGGGAATGAGCAAAGTTTCAAAATTTTTAAGTAATAAATCAATTGCTTTTCAAATATGGATTGTTTTCTCAGTTATGATGCTTTTTATTATAAGCATTTTAGTAACTATAAGTTTATTAACCTTTAAAAATTTTCTTTATGATAAGGCCTATGAACTCATAGAGAATTCACAAAAAAATGTAATTACAAATATGGTGGATGGCAAAAACTATACCCAGTTTTCGGGTACAATTTCAGAGAATAACAATGGGGAAAGGATATTAAAAAGTATTATTTATCCAATTGCTGCTACAGAAAATATAGATAATATTCTTTCAGATGAAAAATCTTCTGAGGAATTATGGAATAAAGTATTAAATCAATATCAAAATCAAACTTCAGATAGTCAAAGATATACGTATGTTAAAAATAATGATAATGTATTTTACGTAATAAGAAAGTACAGTTTTGATGATAAAAGTGGTTTTGTTTTTTCATATACAAGAGATCTTCAGGCTGAAAAACTATATAAGCAGATTGCTAGAAAGATAATTTTGATGACTATCATTGCAAGCTTTTTTAGTTTAATAATAGTTAGAAAACTTGCTAGTTATTTATCAAAGCCTATACAGTCATTAAAAGAAAACGTGGAGAAGATAGGTCAAAAGGAATGGAATACTCCAATAAGTGTAGATAGAAAAGATGAGATAGGTGAATTATCTGAGGCAATTGAATCCATGAGGCAGCAGCTTGTAAAAAATGATGAAGCTCAGCAATGGATGCTTCAAAATATATCCCATGAATTAAAAACTCCTGTGATGGTTATAAGAAGTTATGCTCAATCTGTTGGAGATGGAATATTTCCTAAAGGCGACCTGAGTAGTACAATGTTTGTAATTGATAGTGAAGCAGAAAGACTGGAGAAGAGAATAAAAGATCTACTTTATTTAACTAAGCTTGACTATTTGTTGCAGCACAAAAGAATAGAAGAACTTGTTAATATGAAAGAATTAATTGAGGAAACCGTCGATAGATTTAGATTCAGAAGAGAAGAGCTTAGTTGGAAGCTAGAACTAGAAAATATAATAATATTAGGAGACTATGAACAGTGGAAAGTCGTAGTTGAAAATATTTTAGAGAATTCAATTAGATATAGTAGAAGTAAAGTTAGAATTAGTGTAAAGACAAGTGGTGATTCAATATTACTTGAAATATATAATGATGGAGAATGTATTGAAGAATCATCGTTAAATGAGTTATTTAAGCCATTCAAAAAAGGTAAAAAAGGTAAATTTGGATTGGGGCTAGCAATAGCTAAGAGAATTATAGAATCTTATGATGGGCATATATGGGTGACTAATGAAAATGTTGGAGTATCTTTTAAGATAGAATTAAAAAAATAGCAGATGTCACAGATTGTGCTTTGTCTTCCACTTAAGACCTCTTTAAAATCTAAATTAGATTTTAGGAGGTTATTTTAATTAACATATAAAATTATACTCGCAATAAAAATTGCATGCAGGTAAAAAGTAAGATTAACAATATTTACATAAAAAATATTGATATAGTTTTTTAAAAACTATATATAATACTTAATTATGTGTATAATATTAAATAATATGGAGGCTAAGGCCGTTAAGAACGGAGAGATGAAATGGATTTATTAATGATTGTATTGTTACTTATGGGGTGTTTGCTAATTTCTAATATTATTAGTCATTACATTCCATCAATCCCTGCCGCTTTAACCCAGATTATATTGGGAATAATTCTAGCATTTGCTTTTAAGCACAATTCTTTTGAACTAGACGAGGAATGGTTTTTTCTTTTATTTGTAGCACCTATTCTATATAATGATGGAAAATATTTTCCTAGAGATGAATTATGGAAAATGAGGCGGTCAATATTTGGTAATTCTTTAATATTAGTTTTATTAACAACTATTGGAGGAGGATATTTTATTCATTGGATGATACCAGGTATACCTCTTGCTGCAGCTTTCGCATTAGCAGCTATTTTATCACCAACTGACCCAGTAGCAGTAAATGGAATCGCAAAGCGTATTCATATACCTGAGAAGGTATTAAACCTTGTTAAAGGAGAATCTTTAATAAATGATGCATCTGGAATAGTTGCCTTTAATTATGCAATAGCGGCTGTAGTGACTAATCATTTTTCCCTTGGAGGAGCAATTTTAAATTTTTCATATGTGTTTTTAGCAGGAGCAATTTTAGGTTTAGTTTTTGCTTTAATTTCAACCTTAATAAGATTTACTTTACGTAAAGAGGGCATAAATGATGTTATTTTTTATTCTCTGTTTCAAATATTAACACCATTTGGTATTTATATTATTACAGAAGAGCTTTTACATGCATCAGGAGTTATTGCAGTAGTTGTTGCAGGTATTGTTCATTCTTTAATAAAGGAGAGAACAGAAACTAGGCAAGCTGAAGAACAGGTTATAACAGAAAATATATGGTCCATTGTTTTATTTGTTTTAAATGGAGTTGTATTTTTATTATTAGGATTAAATATTCCATTATCAATGAGTGAAACAATATCAGACCCTAATATAGGAAACTTAAAGACTGTTGCATATGTTATTGCTATAGGAGTAGTTATTTTGACAATTCGTTTCGTTTGGTCTTATTTATCTACATATTATGAATATAGGTTAAATAAAAGTAAAGATGTTGAAGGTCCAAGTGTAAAAATAGCTTTATTAACTAGTTTGACTGGAGTCAGAGGTACAGTTACAATGGCAGGTGTTTTATCAATTCCCTTCTTCTTAGAGAATGGAGAAGTGTTTCCAGAAAGATCCCTTATATTATTTTTAACCGCTGGCGTAATATTATTTACACTGATATCTGCAACAGTATTTTTACCGTTTTTAAGTAAAGGAGAAGAGGAAGAAAAGGAACAGCTTATTAATGATAATTTAAATAAAGCAAAAAATAAACTTATAGTATCTGCGATTAATACTATAAAATCTGAAATAAGCGATGAAAATGCAGCTGCAGCATATGAATTAATCAATGAGTATAAGTGGATATCTAGAAACAATCAATTGCTTACAAGTGAAGCAGGTAATAACCGAGAAAAAATAACAGAGTTAAGATTAATGGGATTAAAAGCAGAGAGAAAACATATATATGAACTCATGAATAAAGATGAAATAAATGAAGGTGTATTCAAAGTTTTTGAAAAATTTTTTGATCATAGAGAAGAAAGTTTTTTGTGTAGTAGGCGTCAGGATACCATGTATCTTGTAGGAAAATTAATGAGATGGTTCAAACATTTTTATCGTATTAATCGTAAGGCAAAAAATATTGAAATGGATAAGCTGAAATTAGTAAAGGATATACAGATAAAGGCGGCTCAATCAGCCATTGGGGTTTTAAAGGAATATTCCAAAAATCATGATGAATCAGATATTGTTCAAGTAGTGATTTTTGATTACAAGAGTATGATTAACAGATTAAAGGGAGCAACTGCTAAGTATAATGAAAACAGCATGGAACAAAAAGAAGAATTGAGAATAAAAGCCATGGACACAGAACGCTCTCAGATTCGATATATGTATGAGTCAGGAGAAATTAATAGAGAGGAATCAAATGAATTAAGAAGGTATTTAAACTATATTGAAAGTGCTGTTTTATATAAGCATGTTGAATAAAAAGTAAATCCTTTAGAAAAATAATATTTGATATACATATAAGCTATTCTAGAATTAGTATATTTTAATAGATTAAATCTATAAAATAAACGTATTACAGTTATACTTTTTCTTTCTAAGCTAATACTATTATTGAAGTATTATCAAAAAAATAACACGCTAATTTCATAAAAAAGTATTAATGTACTAACTAAAGGAGGCTTACATATGACAAATAAATTTAAAGAAAAATTTGCTGCTATGCCTATAGAAAAACATGAGGCAGCAGCTTGGGCAAATGAAGAAAATACACAGCCAGTTTCTAATGTAAATATTCCTAGCGAAATACAAGTTGGAAATGCAAAAGAATATGTAGATACAAATCAAAAGTAAATGAAAAATCCCCAAATTAATGGGGATTTTTTATTTTGAATTAATAATTCATATCAGACATACGCTTATATGTATCATATTTTTCTTTTGCATTCTTCTCTGATTCATCAAATAATTTATCTGCAACTTCAGGAAAGACATTCATTAAGGATGCAAAACGTATTTCACCATTTAAGAAGTCTTTATATGGAGCAGTAGGTTCTTTTGATTCAAGTAAGAATGGATTTTTACCTTCATCTTTTAGTTGTGGATTATATCTATATAGATGCCAGTATCCAGAGTCAACAGCTTTCTTTTCTTCCTTTATGCTGTTTCCCATACCAACCTTTATTCCATGGCTTATACATGGAGCATAAGCTATTATAAGAGATGGTCCAGGATATTTTTCAGCTTCAGCTATTACTTTAATTGCGTGATTCATATTTGCACCTATTGCTATTTGAGCAACATATACGTAACCGTAACTCATAGCCATAAGTCCTAAATCTTTCTTTCTGCTCTTCTTACCTGCTGGTGTAAACTTAGCAACTTGACCTGTTTGAGTTGATTTTGAAGCCTGGCCTCCAGTATTTGAGTAAATTTCTGTATCCATTACAAATATATTTACATCATCACCCATAGCAAGAACTTGATCGACTCCTCCATAACCAATATCGTATGACCAACCGTCACCACCGATTATCCAATGAGATTTTTTAATTAAATAATCTTTTCTTTCTAATATTTCTTTTGCTATGATGTTGTTAGAATACTTAGAATCATTTAATACTTCTAAAACTTTAGCAGAAGCTGTTTTCGATTCGGATCCATTATTAAGGTTATCAAGCCATAGCTTAAATACATTTTTAGCGTTATCATCAAAGTCTGAGGATACTAATCCTTCATTTATTAAATCAGCAAGCTTTTCTCTAATTTGTTTAACTCCTAGGAAGATACCATATCCAAATTCAGCATTATCTTCGAATAATGAATTTGCCCAAGCAGGACCTCTTCCTGCAGCATTAGTAGTGTAAGCTATTGATGGAGCACTTGCACCCCAGATAGACGAGCAGCCAGTTGCATTTGCTATAATCATTCTTTCTCCAAAAAGTTGAGTTAAAAGTCTTATGTATGGAGTTTCTCCACAGCCTGGGCATGCACCATTGAATTCTAAAAGAGGCCTTATTAATTGGCTGCCCTTTAGGGTATTTCTGTCGATTAAATCTTCCTTAGGAGTAAGAGTCATAGCATATTCCCAATTTTCCGCCTGCTCTAATATTTGCTCTTCTGCTGGTTTCATTATAAGAGCTTTGCCAGGAGCAGGACATACATCAGCGCAGTTACCACAGCCTGTGCAGTCTAATGGAGCTACTTGAATTCTATATCCATAATTTTCTAAATCTTTTCCGGCTGCCTGCTTTGTAATAAAATCTTCAGGAGAATTTTTCTTTTCATTGTCATCAATTAAAAATTGGCGAATGGTTGCATGAGGGCAGATATATGCACATTGACCACACTGTATACATTTATCAGTCTGCCATTCAGGTACATTAACTGCTATACCACGTTTTTCATAAGCAGTAGTACCGAGAGGGAAGGTACCATCTTCCATTCCTTTAAAAGCGCTTGTTGGAAGTTCATCGCCTTCAAGCCTCGCCATAGGACGTTGAATATTTTTAACAAAGTCTGGTTCATCCTTTATTGGTTTATTCTCATCTTTAGCATTACGCCAAGAATCAGGAATGGTAACTTCATGAAGGGAATCTATGCCTCTGTCCACTGCATCATGATTCATTTTAACTATTTTATCACCTTTCTTACCATAAAGATTAGAAATAGAATCTTTTAAATATTTAACTGCATCTTCCACAGGTATAACATTCGCAAGCTTAAAGAAAGCAGACTGCATTATCATATTTATTCTGTTTCCTAGACCTATTTCACCTGCAATAGCAATTGCATCAATTGTATAGAATTTTATATTATTTTCTGCTAAATATCTTTTATATAGCGCTGGCAATTTCTCTTCAAGTTCATCCTCATTCCATGGACAGTTAAGGACAAAGATGCCGTTCTTCTTTAACCCTTTTAATATATCAAAGTTGTATATAAAAGATTTATTATGACAGGCAACATAGTCGGCATTATAAACTAAATAAGGAGATTTTATAGGCTTTTTCCCGAATCTTAAGTGGGATACAGTAGTACCTCCAGATTTTTTACTATCATAAGAAAAATAAGCCTGGGCATACATATCAGTGTTATCTCCTATTATTTTAATAGCACTCTTATTTGCCCCAACTGTACCATCAGAACCTAAACCCCAGAATTTACAGCTTATAGTTCCTTCTGGTGTAGTGTCTATTATATCTCCTTCAGGCAAGGAAGTATTAGTTATGTCATCTACTATTCCTACAGTGAAGTGGTCCTTTGGCTTATCAGCTTTTAAATTATTAAATACGGAAATAATCTGAGATGGTCGTGTGTCTTTAGAGGCTAAACCATATCTTCCACCGACTATAAGTGGCTTATTTCCTTGATTATAGAAAAGTTTAGTTACATCTAAATATAGCGGCTCGGCAGGAGCACCAGGTTCTTTTGTTCTATCTAATACTGCGATTTTCTTCACAGACTTAGGAAGAACATTGAAAAAATATTTCTCGCAGAATGGTCTGTATAGATGAACCTTTATCATACCTACTTTCTCGCCTTTTTCCACTAGGTAATCTATAGTTTCACTTATGGTATCACAGGCCGAACCTATGGCTACTATGATGTTTTCAGCTTGTGGATCTCCATGGTAATCAAAGGGATGATATTCCCTTCCAGTAATATTTTTAATTTCTTTCATATAATCTTCAACTATATCAGGAACAGCATTAAAGAAAGGGTTTTGTGCTTCTCTTCCCTGAAAATATATATCAGGATTTTGTGCTGTACCTCTGACTACAGGATGTTCGGGATTTAGTGCTCTATCTCTAAAAGCTTTTAAAGCATTTCTATCTACAAGATCTGTTATTTTATCAAAATCAGGAACTTCAATTTTTTGATATTCATGAGATGTTCTAAAACCATCAAAGAAATGTAAAAATGGTACTCGGCCTTTTATAGCACTTAAGTGAGCAATGCAGGCTAAATCCATTACCTCCTGAACATTTGAAGATGCAAGCATAGCAAAGCCTGTTTGTCTGCAGGCCATAACATCTTGATGATCGCCAAATATTGATAAGGCATGAGTTGCTAGTGCACGGGCACTTACATGAAATACTCCAGGTAAAAGCTCTCCTGATATCTTATACATATTAGGTATCATGAGCAGCAAACCTTGAGAAGCCGTATATGTAGTAGTTAAGGCTCCACCTTGAAGGGAGCCATGTACTGCCCCAGCAGCACCAGCTTCGGATTGCATCTCAGCTACTTTAACTGGCTGATTAAACATATTTTTCTTTCCATGGGCAGACCATTCATCTACTCCTTCGGCCATAGGAGTGGAAGGAGTTATAGGATATATGGCAGCAACTTCTGTAAAATTATAAGAAGCATATGCTGCAGCTTGGTTTCCATCCATTGTTTTAGTAACCTTTTGCATTATAATTAATCCTCCTTGTATCATATATTGTACATAAATTATCTAAATTTTTTTATCTAATTTATTATTTGAAAACTGAGGAAAAGTATACTTAATTAAAATTACATTTAAAAAATAATGTTTAACTATAAATAATTTTAAAGATGCTTAATAATTTAACTTCCATTATTAAATTTGCGAAAGGCAAGTTTGTGTTGCACAAAAAGTTTACTATAGATATAATTATAAAATCTGATTAAATAGTTATGATCAAGAAATTAAAACAAAGGAAGTGATTTAAATAATGGAGTCACGGAAAAGGAATATAGTAATAGCATTAATGGTAGCAATGTTCTTAGGAGCAGTTGAGGGAACAGTTGTTACAACAGCAATCCCAACTATAGTAAAAGATTTGCAGGGATTTGAAATTATTAGTTCAGTTTTTTCAGTATATTTATTAACCTCTGCAATTTCAACACCTATATATGGTAAGTTAGCGGACTTATATGGAAGAAAAAATATACTTTCAATAGGAATAATAATATTTTTAGCAGGAAGTTTCATGTGCGGCTTATCGCAGAATATGTACATGTTGATCATATTTCGTGCAATTCAAGGAATAGGTGCAGGTTCAATATTTACAGTTACATATACAATTGTTGGAGATGTTTTTGAACTGGAAGAAAGACCTAAAATTCAAGGGCTTATAGGTACAGTGTGGGGAATTGCAAGTCTTATAGGACCATTTTTTGGAGGAGTTTTAATTGACGTGCTGTCTTGGCATTGGATATTTTTTATAAATATTCCTTTTGGAATATTATCAGTTATACTTATTCAAAGAAATTTACAAGAAGACTTAAAAAAGACAAAACACAAAATAGATTATCCAGGAATTATTACTTTATCAATAGCTATGATTATATTTTTAAATATTTTTGTATCAACAGATGACATAAGTTCTAATAATATTATGTTTGTTGGAATATCAGTGCTTCTGACAATTATCTTTTTAATAGCATTCTATAAAATAGAAAGAAAAGCAAAAGAGCCAATAATTCCATTTGATATATTCACAAAGACAAGTACAATGGTAAATCTAGTAAGCTTTTTAGCTTCTGCTGTATTAATTGGGTCAAATGTTTATTTACCAATATATATACAAAACATATTAGGTTTTAGTGCTAAAATATCAGGCATAGCTTTAGCACCAATGTCAGTTGCCTGGCTCTTAGCTTCAGTATTTTTAGGAAAATGTATAGTAAAGATTGGAGCAAAGTCAGTAATACTTATATCGAATGTTATTTTGATTATTGGTACAGCACTCCTACCTACACTAAACATAAATTCTGAATTATTAGTAGTATTATTATATGTTGCTATAATGGGCTTTGGATTTGGTGGAGCATTTACAACATTAACTATAATTGTTCAAGAATCAGTAGATTATAGTAAAAGAGGTGCTGCAACGGCTACTAATTCACTGCTTAGAACATTAGGACAAACAATAGGAGTAAGTGTATTTGGAAGTATATTTAACTTATATATAGTTAAATATTTTACTCAGATTGGCATAAAAGGTGTAGAGCCAAGTAATTTATATAATTCCTCTGCATCTAACCTTACTGTAACAAGTGAACAGATAAAGCTTTCTTTAAATAGTTCTCTACATATTCTTTTTATAATACTTGTAATAATAGGTATGTTATCGCTGATATTATCAATAGTAATGCCTAAAATAGCAAAAGAGCAGAAATAGTACAAATCCACAACAAATACTAAGGGGTAGTATTTGTCGTGGATTTTATTCTGATCCAGTAATATATAATATACTTATTTCTTAGAATATATCTAAATTCTAAAGGTGATTTTTCATTTTTTAAAATAATCCTTAAATTTATTTTTGTCTAAGTTTAAGGATGCAAATACACATTGTTTAATGATTGAGTTAATTAAATGTAAAATGTTTAACATATTAAGTTAATTTTTACCAATAGTTATAGTGTTTAAGAATTTTAAACTTGTTAAAAATACGTTCTGCTGGGATAATTAATTTATAGTCTAGTTTAGTTGCACTATAGAGTACATATTTATGAAAAGCTATACAAAGATATTGACTAAGTAATAGAAGAAATATAGAATAACATTATTAAATGACATTTAAAAAGAAATTTAAAATGTTCTGCAATCGAATACAATAGGTGAGGAGCTTGTGGTAATGAAATATTTTAATAAAACTGTAGGCATTATTTTAGTTGTAATTTTTTTAGTAAGCAATTTATATTTTTTATACTTATTAAATGATAATAAGACAAGCAAGGAACCAATAAAGCCTAAAATAGTATTGATATCACATATAAAGACAAATCCTTACTGGTTAAGTATAAAGGCAGGTGCAGAAAAAGCGGCTAAGGAAAGAGGAGCGGTTGTTGAATTCTTAGGACCCACAACTGCAAGCACAGAGGAAGGGTTAAAGTTATTTGAGATGGCAGAGTCAGCTAAAGTTAGCGGAATTGTAACTTATGTCCAGGAGGAAGGAAAATATACAAAGGACATAAATAGAGCCATGGAGAAAGGTATACCAGTAGTTACAATAGATTCAGATGAAGAAAATAGCAATAGGTTAGCATATGTAGGAACAAATAATATTTTAGCAGGACAAGTTGCTGGAGCGGAAGCAGTAAGACAGATAGGAAGAGATGGAAATATAGCTATAGTAATGGGAGGCAAAGATGTTAAAAATCAAAAGGAAAGAGTGGAGGGATTTAAAGAATATATAACTTCCAATTCTAATTTAAAAATCGTGGATGTGGATTCTTCAGATGCAATGCTTTTGGAAGCGGAAATTATAACTAGGAAAATATTAAATAGAAATAATAAAGTTGACGCATTATTCTGCACTTCAGCCCTTGATGGAATAGGAGCTGCAAAGGCAGTAAACGATTTAAATGATAAAGGAAAGGTGAAAATAATCTGTTTTGATGATTTGGATGAAACGTTAAATAACATACAAAGTGGATTAGTAGCAGCAACAGTAGTACAAAAGAGCAATGAGATGGGGTATAGAGCAGTAAATATCATAATGGATAGAATTGAAGGAAAAACTAATAATTATTCAGAATCATTAACTGATGTACAGTTAGTTAATAAAACTAATGTAGGTACTTATAAGTTGGGAGATGATAATTTTGAAAATTAAAACCTTAAATAACAAGTTCATTATGTTTGTTATATGCTTAATTATTCCAATAGGAATCTGTAACATCATATCTTTGGCAATGAGCAAAAAAATCGAGGATGAATATGTGAACATGCTTAATAATATGCTTATGACAAACGAAATTAAGGAAAATATAAATGATTCTTTAGATAATTTCAATCAATATATATTAAATGGTACAGAAAATAGTAAGAAAAGTTATGAAAATGAAATAGTTCAGGCAAAACAAAAAATAATAACTTTGAGAAGTAATTCTGATGAGACCAGTCAATATATTTTACGGGACTTAGATAATACATTAGATTCTTATGCAGAAGATTCAAGGAAGACAATTTATGCTTATGAAAATAAAGAAGGATATATTTTTTATTATGATGATTTTATAGCGGCTAAAAACATCGCATCATATTCAGAAGAATATGCATCGAAACTAATGCAGAATTATTTGGAAACTAATAGCATAGCCTATAAAGAATTAAATAGAAAAAGTAGTTTAATATACGGCTTTTTAAGTGTTTATGTAATACTGATTTTAACTATGTGCGTAATATATGCACTAATCTTTATAAAAAATATATCAAAAGGCTTAAAGGGGATTGTAGAGACGTCCAATAAAGTATCTAAAGGTCAATTTGAATATTATGAGGGAAATAAAACTGACATATATGAATTGGATGTGCTTACAGATACCTTTAATACTATGGTAAAAGATATAAAAAATCTTATAAAGTCAATTAATGAAAAGCTTACTATAGAAAAAAAGTTAAAGGAAGAAGAGATGAAAAATCTTCAATATGAAAATGCTTTAAAAGAATTTGATTTAAAGGTACTGCAATCTCAAATTAATCCACATTTCTTATTTAATACCTTAAATTGCATTAATGCTACAGCAATGATTGAAAATGCAGTAACAACAAGTAAGCTTATAAAATCAGTGTCTAATATTTTAAGGTATTCATTAAGGAGCATGAATGCAAATTCATCATTAGAGGAAGAAATAAATATTGTAAAAGATTATATCTATATTCAAGAGTGTAGATTCGATGACAGAATTAAATTTAAATTAAATGTTAATATGAATATAAAAAAAGTTATGGTTCCTGGAATGACAATACAACCATTGGTAGAAAATGCCTTCATTCACGGAATTGAAGCTAAAGAAGAAGGCGGGTATATAGATATAAGTATAAATGATGAAAATGGAGATTGTAATATTATAATTGAAGACAATGGCATTGGGATTAAGAAGGAAATCTTAGAGAAGATTAATAATTACAATTATGATTTAAAACATATTGGGCATACAACTGGTCTTGGAATAAATATAGTTGAAAAGAGACTTCGATATTTATATAACAAAGGAAACATGTTTAAAATAGAAAGTGAAGAAGGCAAGGGGACAAGGGTTTATTTAAAAATACCTATAATGGGGGATGAAAGTAATGATGAAATTATTACTTGCTGATGATGAGAAGTATGATAGAGAAACATTAAAATATATAATAAAAGATAAGTTTTCAGAAGAACTTGAAATATATGAAGCTAAAAACGGAAGAGAAGCAATTGAAATATCTGAAAGCATTAAGCCAGATATAATAATAATAGATATAAAAATGCCTGGAATAGATGGAATACAGGCATTAAAAGAAATAAGCGCAAGTCTGCCAAATCTTTATAGCATAATTTTAACGGCTTATGATTATTTTGATTTTGCATTGGAAGCTGTAAAAATAAACGTTAAAGAATATTTGTTGAAGCCATTTGCAAAAGAAGAAATAGTTGAAAAAATTTCCCTTGGAGTTAAATGGGTTAAAAGAGAACAAGATAAAAGGAAAAGCGAAATTGAAGACAAGGAGAAGATATATACTTTATTACCTGTTCTTGAAAATCAACTAAGCGATTTAATAATAAATGATAAAATTAAAGGTGTAGATTATAGCATGTATTTGCAGTGTTTAAATATGAATTTCAAAAACAGTTATGCAATGGTCATATCACTAAAAAATAAATATGAGTATGGTGATATTAGCAGTGCTGAAAAAGATAAAGTAAAAATGAAGATAGGGGAATATATTAAAGAGTATGTTAATAGACGATATAAATGCATAGGAAATTATGTGTTTTATGAAGAATTAACATATTTCATACAAATTGATAATGAGGATAGCAAGGATTTTAAAAATCTAGAAATCAATCTTGCTTTTAATTTAAGAAGAGAAATAAAAAAGAGATTCAACGTTTCAATAAGAGCAGGGCTTGGAAAAATAGTTAACTCAGTAGAGGAAATGATAGAGTCTTATAGACAAGCTATGAAATCTCTAGTCTACAATTCGGAGAGTGTAAATATAATTCACATAGATGATGTGGATGATAAATTGATCAGTGACATGTTTAATGAGATAAAAATAAATCGAAGTAAAAATCTTAATAATAAGGTAAAAACAAAACTATTTGAAAATGTAAAGAATTTTATTAAAGAAAATATTGAGACAGAACTAGAACTTGAAAGGGTTGCCAATAATTTTGGCCTAAGCGTATATTATTTTAGCAGAACCTTCAAGGAGGTGACGGGAATTAATTTTTCGGAATATGTAAATAAATGCAGAATAGATATAGCTAAAGAATTACTGTCTAATGGAGAGCTGAGTATCAAAGAAGTATGCTATAAAGTGGGATATAACGATCCTAATTATTTTAGTAAAGTATTCAAAAAGTATGAAGGAATAAGCCCAGTTAATTTTAAAGCATAGATATATACAAATTAAAAGTTAATGTTTGAGTTTTGTGTCTGAAATCTGGAATTTTATTAAATTAAAGCAAAATTTTACTAGATGAAATCATGTTAGGCTACCTTTTATTAAGAAAATAATAAAAGGTAGCCTAACATGATCTTTGTAAAACTAGTCTTAATAATTTCATTATCAGATAAAAATTATTGAGAAGGTATAATTAGAAATATCACTAAATTAAGACGAATAATTTTAAGACAATGTTGATTAAAGAAAAGTAAATAAGTTATAATTTATAATAATGCTTTCTCAACAATATATTGATGCAATTTAATTTTAATATTATAGTTAGAGAAAATATTGCTTATTCATTGAAAACGTTTGTTGTTTTTCAATTGTGCATAAAGGGAATCTGAAAAAACATTGATATTGTATAACAACTTGATGAAAGAGGAGGAATTTTTATGAAAATCTATGATATTTCGATGTTAATTCACAAGGACATGCCTGTTTATAAAAATAAAGAGGAGAAAAAACCAAAGGTTATTGTAACTGCTAACTATGAAGCAAATTCTTATTATGAGACACGTATTGAATTAGATACACATACAGGAACTCATTTAGATGCTCCACTTCATATGATAGAGGGAGGAGATACAATAGAAAATATAGACTTATATAAGTGCATTACTCCATGCAAGGTTTTTGATCTTACTTCTGCTCAAGAAAAAATTACAGATAAAGATATAAAAGATCTTGATATACATGAAGGTGATTTTGTAATCTTCAAAACTAAAGAGTCTTTTAAAGATGAATTTGATGAGAATTTTGTATTTCTTGAAAAAACAGGAGCTGAATATTTACGAGATAAAAAAATAAAAGGAATAGGTATGGATGTTTTAGGAATCGAAAGAGCTCAGCCAAATCATGAATCTCACAAAGCTATATTAGGTAATGATATAACAATACTAGAAGGATTGAGGTTAAAAGACATTAAGGAAGGCAAATATTTACTTTGTGCACTTCCACTTAAAGTAAAGGGAACAGAAGGAGCTCCAGCAAGAGCAGTATTAATTGATAATATTAATTTTTAGAAAACAAAATATTACTTATTAGCGGAATTAAGTTTTTTAAAATAATCTAGGTTAATATCTCATGGATGAGATTTAACTTGGATTATTTTTTGTTTTGGTAATTTTAGTAGTAAATAATTGCTATGCTAAAACAGCAATATAAAGATAGAACTCAGCAAATAAATCTATTTTAAACGTTTTCTTAATAAAATATAATTTGAATTGTAAAATAGAGAAAAGCAAAAAGGGGAGAAAAATATGAAATCAAAAAAAATGATTAAATTATTGGGCCTAACTTTAAGCGGAATATTGATATTTTCAGCACTAACAGGATGTGGAGCTAAAAATAGTACGCAAACAGCTGCTAGTGGTGGAGACCAAAAAATAAAGATTGGTGTGAGTTTTGATGATTTAAGACTTGAAAGATGGCAGCATGATAAAGATATTTTTGAAGAGGAAGCTAAAAAGCTTGGAGCTGAGGTTGTTTTCCAATCCGCAAATGGTGACGACCCAACCCAAATGTCACAATGTGAAAATCTTATTTCTCAAGGTGTAAATGTATTGGTAATAATACCACATAATGGAGAAACAATAGCACCTATAGTAGATGAAGCTCATCAAAATAAAATAAAAGTTTTGGCTTATGATAGGTTAATCACTAACAGTGATTTAGATGATTATATATCGTTTGATAATGTTAAGGTAGGAGAATTGCAAGCAAAAGCAATTACAGATAAAACTCCAAAAGGAAATTATTTCATGATGGGAGGTTCTCCAACAGATAACAATGCAAAATTATTTAGACAAGGACAAATGAATGTAATTAAACCTCTTGTAGATAAAGGAGATATAAAAATAGTAGGAGACCAATGGGCAAAAGATTGGTTAGCAGAAGAAGCTATGAACATAATGGAAAATGCATTAACTGCAAATAACAATAATATTGATGCTGTTGTTGCTTCAAATGATAGTACTGCTGGTGGAGCTATACAAGCATTACAAGGACAGGGCTTAGCAGGAAAAGTGTCAATTTCTGGACAAGATGCTGATTTAGCTGCATGTCAAAGAGTTGTAGAAGGAACTCAAACAATGACAGTATATAAACCTATTAAAGATCTTGCTACACAAGCAGCTGATTTAGCTGTAAAAATGGGTAAAGGTGAAAATGTCGAAACTAATGGAAATGTAATAAATAATGGACAAAAAGATGTTCCATCTGTATTACTTACTCCAATAGCAGTAACAGCAGACAATATGAATGATACTGTTGTAAAAGATGGTTTTCAAAAATTTGAAGATGTATATAAGAATGTACCAGAAGATAAAAGACCAAGTAAGTAAATAACATATTGGGGTTTAAAGTATAAATTTAAACCCCAATATAGAAAGGAGAGATGTATTTCATGAGTGAGTATATTTTAGAAATGACAGATATAGTTAAAGAATTTTTTGGAGTAAAAGCATTAGATGGAGTAACTTTGAGAGTAAAACAAGGAGAAGTACATGCGCTTTGTGGTGAAAATGGAGCAGGAAAATCTACTCTGATGAAAATTTTAAGTGGAGAATATCCTGTTGGTTCATACTCGGGGAAAATAGTTTTCGAAGGAAAAGAACTTAAGCAAGTAGGCATAAGAG
>JAEZKY010000221.1 GCA_023435985.1 Bacillota bacterium
GTATAAAACATATAAAATGAGGAACGAAAAAAATTTGGAATATAATTTATCTTTAATTATTAATATTATGCGTTTTATACAGTTAATAATGAATTTTAACGTTTCATATAATAATGAAGAAATATGAAACGTTGTATTCTCAAGTAGCTGTATAATTAGCTATATTCTCACAGTTGAGCGCTTTTACTCTATTGGTGATATAATAATAGAATAAGAAAATTAAAAAATATAACAAGGATGAAGATTAAATATGGAAAGCAAAAATTATTTGTATAATAATTATTTAAATATGGCAAGAAACTTAAGAGCAGAAAAGAATTTATTAAAGGCTCTTAAATTCTATAAAAAAGCATATTCTCTTAATATCGGAAAAGAAGATATAGAATTGTTAATAGATATGGCATTGATATATCATGAGATAGGTTTAATACCAGAAGCGGAGCAGAAGTATTTTGAAGTGTTAAAGAAAGATGCGGAAGAGGCCAGAGCATATTACGGCTTGGCAATAATTTATGATGATAATGATGAACTTGGGAAAGCAAAGAAATACTATGAAAAAGCTATAGAAAAGAACCCTAATTATGATAAAGCTTATTTCTTTTTAGCTAATATATATGATGAATTTGATGAGAAAGATGAAGCTATTAATTATTATAAAAAGGCTACAGAAATAAACCCGAAGGAAGTCTGGGCATATGCAAACATAGCCTGTATATTAGAAGATTTAAATAGAAATGCAGAGGCCTTGGAGTATATAAATATGGCCTTAGAAATCGATGATAAAAACTATAAGATTCTATTTAATAAAGGGGTAATATTAAATAAGCTTGGACAAATAGAGGAAAGTAAAGAATACTATAATAAGTCTACTGAAAAAAATCCTAAGTATCCTTATAGTTTTTTGAATTTATCCATTATATATAAAGAACATGGAGATTTTAGAAAGGCTATAGAAGTAATAAGTGAAGGAATAAAAGAAAATGAGGAAGAAAGCTTTCTATATTATAATAGGGCTTGTTTTTATGTAAACATAAAAGAAAATCTAAAGGCATTGAAAGATGTAGAAAAGAGCATAGAATTAAATGATTTCTTTATAGATTATATGAAGAAAGATAAGGAATTAGATCCAATAAGAGAACTTGAGGAGTATAAGCAAATAGAGCACATATTTGAGCTATGAGTTATGAATTATAAGTTATGAATAAAAGAAGAAATCCCCTTAAAGGGGATTTCTAAAATATGTTTTTTTAAAAGCCTGTAGGCTTTTCTTCCTTAACTCATAATTCATAACTTTTAACTTATAACTATTTAATTTCTATATTGAATATCAGATAAATCTGATGCATGCTCATACTCTATTTTTTCATTATTATATAGGAATTTTACTCCATCAATCCATTCGCCTCTGGACTTGTTGCTTGACTGAAGAAAATTTTCAATTAAGGTATTTGTTGTAACTGCACCACCAGTAGAACCTTGGAATTTTTGTGACCATTTTTTATTGTTAGCATCAGCTAAGTTTATGGTAGCAACTTTTTTACCATTAACAGTATCTAGTGACTTAACCTCAAGTGATAAGTTATCAAATTTCTTTTCTGACAATGTTTTGCATAATTGTTTCAATTTATCATCTAAACTTAAATTCTCATCTACTTCAATAGTACTTGATTCGTTAGGTTCTAAAGAACTCTCATCTATACTGTATATAGAAAGCTTTATCTTATTTACCTTTGCATCTGTACTAGGTTTATTATTTTCTGTTTCAGAAGAACTGCTGCTATCTTTATTTTGATCTACAGTAGTAGTATCAGAATTACTATTAGAACTCATAGTATCTTTAGGTTTTGTGCTACATGAAACCATTACAATACTTAATGCTATAACCGTAGCTAAAATCAGTTTTCTAGTCACGATATATACACCTCCTATGTTTAAAATTTATATTTGGATATAATTAATTAATTATATCATATGAAATGTTAAAAATAAAGCATGTGTATAAAATGGAAAAAAATGAGAATTATTTGACAATGAATTTTTAGTATAGTATATTTTGATTATCAAAGTATTTGATGCTGAAAGTTTTTGAATTATCAGACTTTTGAAGAATAAATAGCCACATTATTTGTTTATATAATACTAGAGCATATTAAAAAATGCTTGTTTAATGCTATGCACTTTGTATAGCTTTTTAATAAGGTTTTAATGGGTAAAGATTACCAAATTTTTCATTTTTATAAATGTATGATATAAATTTCAATTTTAAACTAATTTTTAGATACCAAAGTGGAGAGTGTAAGTGAATGAACAAATCAACTACAATGATCAATGAGATTTTGGTGCAGTTATTTAATGATGTCTTACAAATTGAAGAACAAAGCTTAAAAAATGGTATATTCTCAGATGTTTCAATAACAGAAGTTCATACAATAGAGGTTATTGGGATGTACAACGAAAGAACGATGTCAGAGGTAGCTCAAAGGTTAAAAATTACTGTAAGTACTTTAACAACTGCTATAAATAAATTAATAAAAAAAGGCTATGTTGAAAGAAAAAGAATAGAAGAAGATAGAAGAGTTGTCTTAGTTAAATTAACTAAGAAGGGAAAGCTAGCTTATAAACTTCATCAGAGATTTCATAAAAAAATGATAAATAATGCAATAGAAGGACTAAGCTTAGAAGAAGAAAAAATCTTACTTTCTTCTTTAAATAAATTAAATGACTTTTTTAAAGAAAAATATAAACTAGAATAATAAAATAAAGGAGAGCAATATGAGTAATATTAAAATTGCAGGAATTGGCGCATATTTACCATCTCTAATAGTCACAAATGATAAAATAAGCGAGTTTGTTGAAACAAATAATGAATGGATAATTGAAAGGACGGGAATCAGGGAGAGAAGAATATCAGAGGGGGAAGACACATCGGATATTGCATTTGAATCATCCAAAATGGCTCTTGAAAGAGCTGGTTTGAAAGCTGAAGACATAGAACTTATAATAGTAGCGACAGTTTCGCCAGACGCATTTATACCATCTGTTGCGTGTATAATTCAAAGCAAATTAAAAGCAGATAAAGCAGCTTGTTTTGATATAAATGTTGCTTGTTCTGGCTTTTTGTATGGGCTTGAAATAGCAAAATCGATGATGAAATCTATGAATTATAAAAATGCACTGGTAGTTGGAGCAGAAGTTCTTTCAAAAGTAATGGATTGGTCAGATAGGGGTACATGTATTCTTTTTGGCGATGGTGGTGGTGCTGCTGTACTTAAGCAGGAAGAAGATGGATCACAAGGAATTATAAAGTCATATTTGAGAGCTAATGGAGCAAAGGGAGAATCATTAACTATAGGTGGAGCTGATTTTAACACGCCTTTTACTAAGGAAGGAAAAATAAAAGAAAGAATAATTAAAATGAATGGAAGGGAAGTATTTAAGTTTGCAACTACAGTAATAGTAGAAGCAGTTAATGAAATATTAAAAGATACAGATGTTTCATTAGATGAAATTAAATATATAGTACCACATCAAGCTAATTATAGGATTATAAAATCAGCAGCTGGAAAATTAGGACTAGAGGAAGAAAAGTTTTATTTAAATCTAGATAGAGTTGGAAATACTTCAGCAGGGTCAGTACCTATTGTATTAAATGAAATGTATGAAAAGAATTTGATTAATAAAGGTGATAAAATTATTTTAGTTGCATTTGGCGGAGGATTAACATATGCTTCCACTTTAATTGAGTGGTAAGAACTTGTTTGATTTGATGGGAAAACAAAAAAATTAAGATCTAAGTTTATAGTAATACATAAATAAATATTATAGCAAAGAAGTAAAACAAAGTAATTTATAGATGTGAACTTATTTTTAATTTTTTTTGATGTAATTGATAATTATACGATATATGTAGTAAAATTATTTATCTAGGCTATTTTGTTTATAATGTATTTAAAGTTAATGCAAATAAAGAAATTATCCCATTTATTATATTAAGAGGCATGATAAAAAAATTGAGCTGATAATGGCAGGAGGAATTTGTTGTGGAAAAAAATAGAGTGTGTGAACTGTTAAAAATAAAATATCCAATATTTCAAGGAGCTATGGCAAGAATTGCAGATGCTTCTTTGGCTTCAGCAGTAAGTGAGGCAGGAGGCCTTGGAATAATAACAGGAGCAGCACCAACTGAGTGGGTAAGAGAGCAAATACAAAAAACTAAAAAAATGACAGATAAACCATTTGGCGTAAATATAATGCTAATGTCAGAAAATGCTGAGGAAATAGCAGAACTTGTATGTGAAGAAGGTGTACCAGTTGTTACAACAGGTGCAGGCAGCCCGGGAAAGTATATGGAAAAGTGGAAATCTCATGGCATAAAGGTTATACCAGTAGTTGCTTCAGTTGCTTTAGCTAAGAGAATGGAAAAAGCCGGCGCAGATGCAATTATAGCAGAAGGAACTGAATCAGGTGGACACGTAGGAGAAGTGACTACAATGGCATTAGTTCCACAAGTAGTTGATGCAGTTGAAATACCAGTGATAGCTGCAGGCGGAATTGGTGATGGAAGAGGAGTAGCAGCTTCATTCATGCTAGGAGCTGAAGGTATTCAAATTGGAACAAGGTTCTTAGTTGCTAAAGAATGTATAATACATCAAAATTATAAAGATAAAATATTAACAGCAAAAGATAGAGATACAGAAGTGACAGGAAGAGGCACAGGCCATCCAGTTAGAGTACTTAGAAATAAGCTTGCAAGAACTTATTTACAATTAGAAAAGGATGGAGCGCCAATTGAGGAAATAGAGAAAATTGGTGTAGGAGCATTAAGAAAAGCTGTTGAAGGTGATGTAGATAATGGATCACTTATGTCAGGACAAATTGCAGGACTTATTTGTAAAGAGCAAACATGCAAAGAAATAATTGAAGAACTATTTAGTGAAGCAGAAGGATTATTTGGAAAATTTGGAGGGAAACATGAATAGTAAGAAAACTGCATTTCTTTTTCCAGGTCAAGGAGCTCAAACTATTGGAATGGCAAAAGGACTTTGTGAAAATATACCAAAATGTAACGAGCTTTTAGAGCGCAGTGAAGAAATCTTAAAAATGCCTATCAAAAAAATGATGTTTGAGGGGCCAGAGGAACTGCTAACAGCAACTGAAAATGCGCAGCCAACTATTCTTGTAGCATCTCTTATTGCATTAAAGGCCTTAGAGATAAATGGAATTGAAGCAGATTATACTGCAGGTCTTAGCTTAGGAGAATATGGAGCGCTAATTTATGGAGGAGCTCTTTCATTAGAAGAAGGATTATTACTTATAAAAGAAAGAGGAAGAATCATGGGCAGCGCTTTACCAGAAGGCTTAGGTAAAATGGCAGCTATATTAAAATTAGATGATGAAAAACTAAAGGAACTATTAGATAGAGCCAGCGCTTTTGGCGTAGTAGAAGGTGCTAATTATAATTGCCCAGGGCAAGTAGTTATTTCAGGTGAAAATAATGCAATAGATGAAGCAGTTAAAATTGCAAAAGAATTAGGCGGTCTTGGAAAAGCGCTTAAAGTCAGTGGACCATTCCACAGCTCACTTCTTGAATCTGCAAGTGAAGAATTCTATAATACTATAAAGACAGTTGACATTAAGAAGTTTAATAAGGTAGTATATTCAAATGTTAAGGGATTGCCTTATGAGGAAAGCGACGATATTAAGGAATTATTAAAGAGACATATAAGAACGTCTGTACTTTTTGAAAAGACTATAAGAGATATGATAGATAAAGGCGTAGATACATTTATTGAAGTAGGTCCAGGAAAAGCACTTAGAGGCTTCGTTAAGAAAATAGATAAGGATGCAGTACTTTTAAATGTAGAGGATATGGAATCATTAAAAAACACAATTAATTCAGTTAATAGTTAACAATTTACAGTTGAAGGAAGAACACAGTGTCGGAGTTCTAAAATACATTTTTCAAATTTCTTTGGGATTTGTTCCAAAAACTGTAAACTGATAATTGTAAACTGTAAACTGTCGAAAGGGGATTTGTATGTTAAAAGGAAAATGTGCTATTATTACAGGTGCATCAAGAGGAATAGGAAGAGCAATAGCGTTAAAACTTGCTTCTCTTGGAGCTAATATCGTTATAAATTATAGAAGTAATGAAAAAGAAGCATTAGACGTTGAAAATGAAATAAAAGGTATGGGTGTTGAAACCTTATGTATAAAAGGAGATATTTCTAAATCAGAAGAAGTAGAAAACATTGTAGCGTCTGCTAAAGAGAAATTTGGAACAATAGATATCATGGTAAATAATGCAGGAATCACAAAAGATGGATTAATACTTAGAATGAAGGAAGAAGATTTCGATAGCGTTATTGATGTAAATTTAAAAGGTGTATTTAATTGTTTAAAGGCAATAACTCCAATTATGATAAAACAAAAACAAGGAAAGATAATAAATCTTTCTTCAGTAGTTGGAATTACAGGTAATGCAGGGCAAGTTAATTATGCCGCATCAAAAGCAGGAGTAATTGGAATGACTAAATCTCTTGCAAAAGAAGTTGGTTCTAGAGGAATTACTGTAAATGCAGTTGCTCCAGGATATATTGAAACAGATATGACAGAAGCTTTAGGAGAAAAATATAAAGAAGAAATGAAGAAAAACATACCGCTTAAGAGACTTGGAACAGCAAATGATGTGGCGGAAGCTGTAGCATTTTTAGCCAGCGAAGGTGCAGATTATGTTACAGGCCAAGTGATTCAAGTTGATGGCGGAATGTTAATGTAGCGGAGGAAAATTAATTTATGGAAAGAAGAGTTGTTATAACGGGTATGGGAGCTTTAACTCCTATAGGAAATGATGTTGATACATTTTGGAATAATACAAAGGAAGGAAAGTTAGGAATAGATTTCATTACTTTAATAAATGAAGATCTAATAGATGTGAAAATTGCTGGAGAAGTAAAAGAGTTTGATCCAGAAATCCTAATAGGTAAAAAAGAGTCAAAAAGGTTAGATAGATTTGCACAATTTGCATTAGTTGCATCAGATGAGGCTATAAAAGATTCAGGAATAGATTTAGAAAAAGAAAATCTAGACAGATTTGGTGTAATGTTAGGGTCAGGAATCGGTGGTTTCCAAACAATAGAAGATGAATGCAGCAAACTTGCAACTGGAAAGTCAAAGAGAGTAACTCCATTTTTTATTCCTATGGCAATAATAAATTTAGGCGCAGGAAACGTAGCGATTAAATATGGTCTTAAAGGTCCATGTACATCAGCAGTAACTGCATGTGCAACAGGAACAAACAACATTGGTGATGCATTTAGGGCAATAAAGCACGGTTATGCAGATGTTATGCTTGCTGGTGGAGCAGAAGCTCCTATAACTAGACTTGGCATTACAGGTTTTAACAGTATGAAAGCTTTAAATACTGGAAATGATCCTTCAAAGGCTTCTACTCCTTTTGATAAAAACAGAGGAGGTTTTGTTATGGGAGAAGGTGCAGGTGTTGTAATACTTGAATCTTTAGAACATGCAGAGGCAAGAGGTGCAAATATAATAGCAGAGGTTGTTGGTTATGGTTCAACTTGTGATGCATATCACATTACTTCACCAGATCCAGAAGGAGAAGGTGCTGCAAGAGCTATGAAGGATGCCATAGAAGAGGCGGGAATTAAGCCTGCAGATGTTTCATATATTAATGCTCATGGAACTTCAACAGAATTAAATGACAAGTTTGAAACTTTTGCAATTAAAAAGACTTTTGGAGATAAGGCTTATAATGTTCCGATATCATCAACAAAATCTATGACAGGACATTTACTTGGAGCTGCAGGAGCAATTGAAGCAATAGCATGTGCTAAGGCTCTACAAGAGGGATTCATTCCACCGACAATTGGCTATGAAACAAAAGATGAAGAATTAGATTTAGATTATGTTCCTAATGTTGGAAGAAAACAGGAATTAGAATATGCACTTTCTAATTCATTAGGTTTTGGTGGACATAATGCAACTTTACTTTTAAAGAAGTGGAAATAGTTTATTTAGTTAACAAATTATGGTTAACAGTTTATAATTAGTTAATGGGGAAATTTCAAGGAGAAAATTTGAAGGACGAAATGTAAAATTTCAATTCTCATTTTTCTTTTAGGATTTCTAAAATTAATAATTATTACTTATTAATAATGTTACATAAATTTTGTGCCCAAAAGGGGATATTATTTATTTATGAGGTATTATCTTCATAATATGGCACGAAATTATTTTGCATATTTATTGCTTTAGGTAATTATTTAGAGGAGGATATTTTTTATGGAATTTGAAAAGATTAAAGAGCTTATTAAGCTGGTAGATTCTTCAAGCTTAGCATTTTTTGAGCTTCAAAATGGCAATGATCATATTAAGATGGATAAATCATTAGTAAGAGGAGTGGCTGATAATACAAGTAGTTTAGTAAGTACATCAAGCAGTCCTGTTATTTCAAAAGAAAAAATAGAAAATACAGTTGTAGAAAAAGAAGAAATTGTGGTTAATGAAAAAGAAACAGCTATAGACGATAAAGATATAAGCGTTATAACTGCTCCTATGGTAGGAACATTTTATTCTTCAGCTTCACCAGAAAGCAAACCTTTCGTAGAAATTGGAGGTACAGTTTCTAAGGGAAAGGTTATTTGTATTATTGAAGCAATGAAGCTTATGAATGAAATAGAAAGTGAATTTAACGGAACAATTGTTGAACGTTTAGTTAATGACGGGGATATGGTAGAATATGGTCAGCCATTATTCAAGATTAAGGAGGTATAGGAAGTGCTTGATGTAAATGAGATAAAAAAAATTATACCTCATAGATATCCTATGTTATTAATAGATAGAGTAATAGAAATGGATGTAAATGAAAAAAAATTTGTAAGAGGATACAAAAATGTTTCTGCTAATGAAGCATTCTTTCAAGGACATTATCCAGAAGAACCGATTATGCCAGGTGTACTTCAAGTTGAAGCGTTAGCTCAAGCTGGTGCAGTCGCTCTTCTTTCTATTGAACAGTTTAAGGGGAAGACTCCATTATTTGCAGGAACTAATAAGGTAAGATTTAAAAATAAGGTAGTGCCAGGAGACAAACTGGATTTATATTGTGAAATTACAAAGATTAAAGGTTCAATAGGAATAGGTAATGGAATAGCATCAGTTGATGGAAAGACAGTTTGTGAAGCAGAGCTACTTTTTGCTATAGGGTAGGTGATAGAAATGTTAAAGAAAGTGCTAATTGCCAATAGAGGCGAAATTGCAGTTAGAATAATAAGAGCATGTAGAGAAATGGGGATAAGCACAGTTGCTGTTTATTCTGAAATAGATAAGGAAGCGCTTCATACACAGCTGGCAGATGAAGCTGTATGTATTGGGTCTGCAATGCCAAAAGATAGTTATTTAAACATAACAAACATTTTAAGCGCATGTGTTTTAACTGGTGCTGATGCTATACATCCTGGTTTTGGTTTTTTATCTGAAAATCCAAAGTTTGCAAAGATGTGTAAGCAATGCAATATTAAATTTATAGGACCTGATTATGAAACAATTGAGCTTATGGGAAACAAGGCTAAAGCAAGAGAGATTATGAAAGCTTCAGGAGTACCAGTAGTTCCTGGTTATGAAGGCGAAATAAGAGATGAAGACCATGCTTTAGAAATTGCTAAAGGTATCGGATATCCAATAATGATAAAAGCATCAGCTGGGGGCGGTGGAAAAGGAATAAGAATTGCAACTAATGATGAAGAATTCTTAATGGGCTTCAAAACTGCTAAAGCAGAAGCAAAAGCTTGTTTTGGAGACGATTCTTTATATATAGAGAAATTCGTGCAAAAACCAAAGCATATTGAATTCCAAATATTAGCTGATGAACACGGGAATGTTGTACACTTATGCGAGAGAGAATGTTCAATGCAGAGAAAAAACCAAAAGGTTTTAGAGGAAGCACCATCAAATGTATTGACAGAAGAATTAAGAGCTAAGATGGGTGATATTGCAAAGAAGGCAGCAAGTGCAGTAAACTATAAAAATGCTGGAACTATAGAATTTTTATTTGATAGGGATAATAACTTTTATTTCATGGAGATGAATACGAGGATTCAAGTAGAACATCCAATTACTGAAATGATTACAGGAATAGATCTAGTAAAAGAACAATTAAAAATAGCATCAGGAGAAAAGTTGAATTTTACTCAAGAAGATATAAAAATTAAAGGTCATGCAATAGAATGCAGAGTTAATGCAGAAGATCCAGAACATGATTTTAGACCATGTCCAGGAATAATAGATGAACTTTGTGTTCCGGGAGGTATGGGAGTAAGAATAGATTCAGCAATATTCTGCGGATATAAAATTCCTCATTGTTATGATTCGATGATAGCTAAATTAATAACTTTTGGCAATAATAGAAATGAAGCAATAGTTAAAATGAATAGAGCATTGTCAGAGTTTGCAGTAGGCGGAGTAAAGACAAATATCAATTTTGAATTATCAATACTTGAAACTAAAGAATTCTTAGAAGGTGATTATGATACCTCATTTTTAGCGGAAAAGATGGTGAAGAAGGATGTCTCTTAAAGATTTATTTATAAAAAAGCCACAATATGCAACCATCAAAAGCTCAGTTATTAGAAATGACATACAACAAGAAAAGCCTAATATACCATCAGGAATGTGGATAAAATGTGATAAATGTAATACGATGATTTATGCAGAGGATTTAGAAAACTCTAAACATGTTTGTACTACTTGTGGTCATCATTTTAGAATGAATGCAAAAGAAAGAATAAAGATATTCTTTGATAAGGATACTTTTAAAGAATTTCTGAAAGATCTAAGAACCACTAATCCATTGGAATTTAAAGGCTATGAAGAAAAATTAAAGAGCACTAAAACAGATAGCACAGAAGCAGTTGTTACTGGAATTGGAAAAGTAAATGGAATAGAAGTTGCATGTGCAATTATGGATAGTTTCTTTATGATGGGAAGCATGGGTACTGTAGTTGGAGAAAAGATTACAAGACTTGTAGAGTATGCTACAGAAAATAAACTGCCGGTTATAATTTTTACAACATCAGGTGGTGCCAGAATGCAGGAAGGAATTTTTTCTCTTATGCAAATGGCTAAAATAAGTGCAGCTCTTGCAAAACATGATGAAGCAGGTCTTTTATATATTTCTGTATTAACAGACCCTACAACTGGAGGAGTAACAGCAAGTTTTGCAATGGAAGGCGATATTATTTTAAGTGAACCAAATGCTTTAGTTGGATTTGCAGGAAGAAGAGTAATTGAAAATACAATTAAAGAAAGTTTGCCAGATAATTTTCAAAAGGCTGAATTTTTACTTGAAAAAGGTTTTGTAGATAGCATTGTTGAAAGAAAAAATATGAGAGCATGCATATATAAAATTCTTATTTTACATGGAGTGAGAAGTTATGGATAAAGAATTTATAAAAATAAGTGTAACACCATGGGAAAGTGTTGAAATAGCAAGACATAAAGACAGACCAACAGGAAAATTCTACATTGAAACTATTTTCAAGGATTTTATTGAATTTCATGGCGATAGAAGCTTTGGAGATGATAAAGCTGTAATTGGAGGAATTGCATCATTTAATGATATAAGTGTTACAGTTATAGCAATTACAAAAGGAAACAACACAGCTGAAAATATAGAGAGAAATTTCGGAATGCCAAATCCGGAAGGATATAGAAAAGCATTAAGACTTATGAAGCAGGCTGAAAAGTTTAAGAGACCTGTCATCTGTTTTGTAGATACTCCAGGTGCATTTCCTGGTCTTGGAGCAGAAGAAAGAGGGCAAGGTCAAGCTATAGCAAATAATCTTTTTGAATTAAGCAGATTAAGGACACCAATAATATCTATTTTAGCAGGTGAAGGTGGAAGCGGCGGAGCTTTAGCGTTAGCGGTTGCAGATAAAGTATTTATGTTAGAGCATTCAATATATTCAGTTCTATCACCAGAAGGCTTTGCATCAATTCTATGGAAAGATGCCAGCCGTGCAAAGGAAGCGGCATCAGTTATGAAAATCACGGCTAAAGATTTAAAAGATTTTAACATAATCGATGATATAATAAAAGAACCTAGAGGTGGTGCTCATAAAAATCCGATTAAAACAGCTGAAAGCATTAAGAAGACAATTGCAAGTTCGCTACAGGAATTAAGAGAAAAAGAATTAAATACGTTAATTGAAGACAGATATGATAAGTTTAGAAAAATGGGAAATTTTTATTAATTAAGAACTAATACATTATATATATTTATAATATAAGGGTGTGTACTAATTTAAAATGGTGCATGCCTTATTTTTTTTCATGTGCTTAGATTGCAAATTTGATTTTATATCTGCAATTTGAAGTAGATAATGCTAATTAATAAAAAATTAGAGTTATTTTTCATAAATTTTTATTAGCTAATGATTTTGAGTGAAATAAAATTAATTAAGAGCTATAAATTAGGTTAGGAATGAAAGTTATAAAAGAAATTTATGTGTTATACTTAAAGAATAGAGTGGAGGTGCTTAGAGCTTATGGAAAGTAATAGTACAAAGGTTGCAAAGATTGCTACTAGAATGGCTATATGCGATAGACATGAAGAAGAGCATTTAAAGAAATTTTATAGTGAAAAAGGAATAAAGGTGACGGCTGTAAATATAGGTGGGAATATTAATTCGTCAGTAGCTAAAATACTCGAAAGTGCACTAGTTGCAGCCAAAAGAAACGAATTAATAAGAGAAGAACATTTGCATGAAGGAGCTGTTATTGGAGCAACTAGAGATGCAATAATGCAAGTGGCAGAGAGAGCTAATGGCTTAAATGTTGGAGGAAAAATTGGAATAGCAAGAGGAGGAGAACATATATCAGTATGTATATTCTTAAATATTGGATTATTGCATTTAGACGAGATAGTTATAGGAATAGGGCATAGAGCATTACCGGTGTAAGTTTGCAGAATTATAAAATATAATTTAATACTTGAATTTTATATAGATAATGGAGTATACTTTAATAAATAATCGAGCAAAGCAGCGGGGAATTTTAAAACCTTACTGCTTTTTTTATTTTTTATATCTGTTATAATATAATAGGTTTAAAGTTATTATTTATAATGATTGGCTATAAATAAATATATAATGGCACAAAGAGGTGGAAAAATGAGACCGTTGGCAGATTTAATGAGGCCGGATAAATTAGAAGATTTTGTAGGACAGAAGCATATTTTAAGTGAAGGAAAGCCATTATATAATTTGATAGGAAGCAGGAATATATGCAATTGTATATTCTATGGACCACCTGGAACTGGGAAAACAACTTTAGCTAACATAATGGCCAATTATGTAGATAAGAAATTTTATAAGCTAAATGCGACAACTGCATCTGTTAAAGATATTCAAGATATAACAAATAATATGGATAATTTATTAAATTATAATGGAGTGGTTTTATATATAGACGAACTTCAGCACTTTAATAAGAAACAGCAGCAGGCGTTGTTAGAGTTTATAGAGGATGGAAGAATAACTTTGATTGCAAGTACTACTGAAAACCCTTATTTTGTCATACATAAAGCAATTATCAGCAGGTGTAATATATTTTCTTTTAAACCATTAGAAACTTCTGATATTATAATTGGTTTAGAAACTTCAATAAGAAAGTTAACATCTGAAGGTATAAAAATAGAATATTCAAATGAAGCGCTAAATTATATTGCAGAAATATCACAAGGTGATTACAGAAAGGCCTATAATATATTAGAAATTGCTATAAATTCACAAGTAAAAAATATTAGAACAATTTCTACTGAATATATTGAGAGTTTGGGCCAGTCTAACATGAGAGCAGATTCTAGTGGTGATGAATTTTATAATTTATTAAGTGCACTTCAAAAGAGCATTAGAGGAAGTGATCCAAATGCTGCAACTCATTATCTAGCAAGGCTCATTAAAAGCGGAAATTTAACTGCAATTGTACGAAGGCTTTCTGTTATTGCAGCTGAGGACATAGGCCTCGCATTTCCTAGTGCATTATCTGTTGTTAATTCAGGGATAGAACTTGCTTTAAAGGTGGGATTTCCAGAGGCAAGAATTATTTTATCTGAAATAGTTATATATCTAGCGACTCTGCCAAAGTCAAATAGTGCATGTTTGGCTATAGATGCAGCAATGAATGATCTAGAAAATATTAATTTTGGAGATGTTCCTATGCATTTGAAGGATGCCCATTATGCAGGAGCAGCAAAACTTGGTGTCTCGGGATATAAATATCCTCATGATTATGAAGATCACTATGTAAAACAAAATTACATGCCAAAAGAGCTAGAAGGAAAAATATATTATTATGAACAAAATAATAAATATGAAGAAAGTATGAGGAAGTATTGGGAAAAAATAAAAAAGAAATAATTATAGTTTGACAAAAGCAGAGTAATTTGGTAAGATATAAGCAAAATTATTATATTAATGAAATAAAGAGGTGAAAGAATGAAGCTTTCAACTAAAGGAAGATATGGAGTTAGAGCTATGGTAGATTTAGCATCTAGTTATGGTGGAGCCCCAGTTTCTATAAAGACTATATCAAAAAGAGAAAATCTTTCTGAATATTATTTAGAACAATTATTCAGCCCGCTTAGACGTGCAAATGTTATAAGAAGTATAAGAGGAGCGCAAGGTGGATATGTTTTATGTAAATCACCAAGTGAAATAACAGTAGGCGATATTATGACTATTTTAGAAGGACCTATTGAGGTAGCAGATTGCATAGATGGTGTAGAATGTGAGAGTTCAGATAGTTGTGCTACTAAAGCTGTATGGGAAAAAATTAAAAAAAGTATAGATGATGTTATGAATTCAATCACATTACAGGATATAATTGATGATTATGAAGCTGCAAAGAAAAGTAAAGGCGGCATTAAGATAGCAGATAGGAGTGAGGAATAATGAAAAATGTATATATGGACTATTCAGCAACAACTTATGTAAAACCAGAAGTATTAGAAGAAATGCTTCCTTACTTTACTGAAAAATTCGGAAATCCATCTTCATTTTATGGAATATCAAGAGAAACAAAAAGATCTATAGATAAAGCTAGAGAACAAGTAGCAGAAGCATTGAACTGTTTACCTGATGAAGTATACTTTACAGGTGGTGGATCAGAAGCTGATAACTGGGCGATAAAAGGAATTGCATCAGCCCACAAAAATAAAGGAAATCACATTATAACAACTAAAATAGAACATCATGCAGTTCTTCATACCTGCGCATATTTAGAAAAGAATGGCTTTGACGTTACATATTTAGATGTTGATGAAGAAGGACTCATTAATTTAGAGGATTTAAAAAATGCAATCACAGACAAAACTATTTTAGTAAGCATAATGTTTGCTAATAATGAAATAGGAACAATTCAACCGATAAAAGAAATTGGAGAAATCTGTAGAGAAAAGAATATTTTCTTCCACACAGATGCAGTTCAAGCAGTAGGAAATGTACCAGTAGATGTTAAGGATATGAATATCGATATGCTGTCACTTGCAGGACATAAAATTTATGGGCCAAAAGGTATTGGAGTTTTATATATAAAGAAGGGAATTAAGATAGATAACTTAATTCATGGTGGAGCTCAAGAAAGAAACAGAAGAGCTGGAACTGAAAATATAGCGGCTATAGTAGGTCTTGGAAAGGCTATGGAACTCGCACATAATAATTTAGAAGAGCATATGAAGAAATTAACACTTCTAAGAGATAAGTTAATTAATGGGCTTTTAAAGATTCCATATACAAGATTAAATGGACCCAAAGGAGATAAGAGATTACCTGGAAATGTTAATGTATGCTTTAGATTTATTGAAGGTGAATCTATTTTATTATCATTAGATTTTAAGGGTGTCTGTGCATCAAGTGGTAGCGCTTGTACATCAGGATCTTTAGATCCGTCACATGTATTACTTGCAATAGGTCTTCCTCATGAAATCGCTCATGGTTCATTAAGACTTACAATGGGCGAAGGATCAACTGAAGAAGATGTAGATTATGTTTTAGAAGTTGTACCACCAATAATAGAAAGATTAAGAAATATGTCACCATTATGGGATGACTTTTTAAAGAAGGGAGAAAAATAATATGATATATAGTGAAAAAGTTATGGAACATTTCCAAAATCCAAGAAATGTTGGAGAAATAGAAGATGCAAATGGTGTAGGTGAAGTTGGAAACGCTAAATGCGGAGATATAATGAAAATTTATTTAAAGGTTGAAGATAACATAATTAAAGATGTTAAATTTAAGACTTTTGGATGTGGATCTGCAATTGCTTCATCATCAATGGCAACTGAATTAATTAAGGGAAAAACTCTAGATGAAGCATGGGAATTAACTAATAAGGCTGTTGCAGAAGCTTTAGACGGACTTCCACCAGTAAAAATGCACTGTTCAGTGCTTGCAGAAGAAGCAATTCATAAAGCAATTAATGATTATAGAGCGAAAAATGGATTAGAAGTAATACCAATGGAAGAGCATAGCGATGAAGATTTGCATGCTGCTGTACATGGAGAAGAATAATAGGTGATTTATGAAGAAAAAAGTTTTAGTAGGTATGAGTGGTGGTGTAGATAGTTCTGTTGCTGCATATTTATTAAAACAGCAGGGATATGAAGTTATTGGTGCTACAATGCAAATTTGGCAGCATGATAATGAATTTGAAGAAAGGGAAGGGGGCTGCTGCTCCCTTTCTGCTGTTGATGATGCAAGAAGAGTTTGTGATAAACTAGATATACCATTTTATGTTTTAAATTTTAGAGATTATTTTAAAGAAAAAGTTATAGACCCGTTTGTTCAGGAATACATAGATGGAAAGACACCTAATCCTTGTATTGAATGCAATAAACACTTGAAATTTGATGAACTTTTAAGAAGAGCAAAAGGTATAGGCGCAGATTACGTAGCTACAGGTCATTATGCTAAAATTGAAAAGCGTGATGATAGATATCTTTTAATAAGATCTGATGATGACAGAAAGGATCAAACTTATGCTTTATATAATTTCACACAAGATCAATTAGCACATACATTGATGCCATGTGGAGAGTACGAAAAAACTAAAATAAGAGAAATAGCAAAAGAAATAGGTCTTGCTGTTCATAATAAAAAAGACAGTGAAGAGATATGTTTTATTTCTGATAATGATCATGGAAAATACATTTTAGAAGCAAAACCAGACAGGGTTAACCCTGGAAACTTTGTTGATAAGAATGGTAACGTACTTGGAAAGCACAAAGGAATTGTGTATTATACCATAGGGCAGAGAAAAGGTCTTGGGCTTTCACTTGGAAGACCGGTTTTTGTAACAGGAATAAACGCTAAGACAAATGAAGTTATATTAGGCGCTGAAGAGGATATATTTAAAAATGACTTAATTGCGACTGATGTGAATTTTATCGCATTTGACAAACTTGAAAAAGAAATAGAGGTTAAAGCTAAAATTAGATATTCAGCAAAACCAGCAAGTGCGGTTTTGTCTCCAATGGAAAATGGCAGAGTAAAGGTTACTTTTGCTGAAAAACAAAGAGCAATAACTAAGGGCCAATCAGTTGTATTTTATGATAATGAAATAGTTGTTGGTGGTGGAATAATTGAAAAAATAATTTAATAGAGATTTATTTTTTTATAGCTGAGAGTATAAAGGTTGATACTCTTAGCTATAATTTTTTTGTAAACTTATATGATACGATGAAAAAACAATTTAGTATATGCTTAAATTAGTTATAAATTACAAGTGAAAAGTATGTCATTGTAGTGGAATATGATCTATATATAAGTTAATTATGAATAATTTTCCTAATATCTGGGCATTGTATAGATAATGACTGTGTAATTTTATTAGCTGGAGGGATATATGTTTAAGACTAGAGATTTCTTTTTTAAAAATGTTTACAATATTAAAGGTAAGAAAATTGGCATCATAGAAGATTTATATATAGATTTTCACCTTGGAAAAATTATGGGTTTTAAGGTATCAAACAGTAGCTTGTTTTCTAAGAACGATTATGTTGATATGGAAGATGTTATTGATATAGGCGAAGATATGATAATAAATTTAATAAGAAGAGGTAATGGATTAACGTTTAAGGAAATTAAATATATGGAAATAATTGATACATTGGGTAATGTAAAAGGTGTTTTAGAAGATTTGATAATAGATATAAAGGATTATTCAATAAAGGCAATAGTGATGACATCAGGATTAGTAGATAAGATGATAAAAGGCAAGCAGATAGTTCTTTTAAGTAAATGCATACTTGGGGAAAAATATATATTATATACTGGGAAGGATTGGATTTCGTTTAAATCAATGCCTCATAATATGGAGAGATATAATGCAGTTAAGAAAGCATAAGAAATCAATATTGTTATCAATTACTTTACTGCTTTGCGTGATTTTAATATTAGCTTACCTTTTCAATGATTCTGCAAATGCTATAATAAATATTATTTTAATATCTTTTATTTTAGCGTATACATTAACTCCTATCAGAGATGCAATAGAAGGAAAGTTTAGAGTAAGTAAAAAAATTGCTTCTGTATTAGTTATATTAATAGTGCTTGGGATTATTGTTACGTGTGTAATAGTAATAGTTCCTACGCTTTTCAATGAGCTACTAAATATCAGCAATGTGTTTGAAAATATAAGGAGTTTTTTAGAAGAGACATTAAGTAAATTTAATAAAAATGGCGTAATCACAAATAGTGCAATATACAATGAAATTTTAGAAAAGGGAAATGTTTTTTGGATGAACTTTTCAGAAAGCGTTGTAGAAAAGTTGATGAATATTGGTGATGATATAATGCTATTTGCAATTGTACCAATTATGATTTATTACTTTCTTTGTGATGGAAATAAGATTTATAATAAAATTTTATTACTATTACCTACTGAAAAAAGAGAAATAACAAAGAAAATTTTATCTAATATAGATAGAGTATTAACAAGATATATAACAAGTCAGTTATTGCTTTCTGGATTAATTGGAATATTAACATTTATAATATTACTTGCGCTAAAAGTGAAATTTCCTATATGGATTTCTATATTAAATGCTGTATTTAATATAATACCTTATTTTGGACCAATATTTGGTGCAGTGCCAGCAATTATAGTTGCACTTTTAGATTCGCCTGTAAAAGCACTTTGGGTAGCGCTTGGAATGTTTTTTATTCAGCAATTAGAAGGAGATATTTTATCTCCAAAGATAACGGGAGAAAGCACCGACATGCATCCTTTTGTAGTTATAATTCTTTTGCTTATTGGAGACAAAATAGGTGGGTTTATAGGAATGGTTTTAGTTGTTCCTGTTGCTGTTATTATAAAAGTACTATATGATGATATAAATTATTATTTGTTTTAACTAAATATTAATGCGTAGTAAAAATATATTTGATTTTGATTTATTACACATAAAGTTGAATATTGACATAATTATCTATATGAAATATAATTTTTGATGAAATAACTAAATATTAAGCGATGAATAGGATGAGTAAATTTATTATAGATATTTTAGAGAGAAAGTGGCTGGTGAAAACTTTTTGCTATATATTTTGAAGCTGCCTAGGAGCTATAAATTACTAAGTGATGTATGAATTTCATACATAATTAGGGTGGTACCGCGGAATTTGAGCTTTCGTCCCTATTTATTTGGGAAGAGGGCTTTTTTTATTTGATAAATTAAAGCACTGAAAATACATAAATAATATATGGAGGAATAATTTATGAAGTTTATGAAAACCAATGATTTAAGAGAAGCTTATTTAAAATTTTTTGAAAGTAAAGAGCATTTAAGATTAGAAAGCTTTTCTTTGGTGCCAAAGAATGATAAGAGTTTATTACTAATAAATGCAGGTATGGCTCCGTTAAAACCATATTTTACGGGGCTACAGGAACCACCTAGAAAAAGAATCACAACATGTCAAAAATGCGTTAGAACTGGTGATATTGAAAATGTAGGAATCACAAGCAGACACTGTACTTTCTTTGAAATGCTTGGAAACTTCTCATTTGGTGATTATTTCAAAAAGGAAATAATTCCATGGGCATGGGAATTCTTAACTGAAGTTTTAGAAATGCCAAAGGAAAAATTATATGTAACAATATATTTAGATGATGATGAAGCTTATGAATATTGGACTACACTTACAGATGTAGATAAGAATCATATATTTAGATTAGGGAAGAAAGATAATTTCTGGGAGCATGGTGCAGGTCCTTGTGGTCCTTGTACAGAAATTCACTTTAGTAGAACAGATGAAGTTCCAACTAATTCAGAAGAATTTGAAGTATTATCTGATGCAGATAAAATAATTGAAGTATGGAACCTTGTATTTACTCAATTTGATGGAGACGGAAAAGGTAACTATGAGAAGCTTGCAAGCACTAATATAGATACAGGTATGGGACTTGAAAGACTTGCAGTTGTAATGCAAAATAAGAATAGTGTATTTGAAATTGATACATTAGAAAATATATTAAATGAAGTATCTAAACTTGCAAATATTAAATATGGTGAAGACAGTAAAAAAGATATTTCTTTAAGAATTATAACTGATCATATAAGATCAATAACATTCCTAATTTCTGATGATGTAATGCCATCAAATGAAGGAAGGGGATATGTTTTAAGAAGACTTCTTAGAAGAGCAGCTAGACATGGAAAAACTTTGGGAATTAAAGATGCTTTCCTTTGCAATTTATGTGATATTGTTATTAGAGATTCAAAGGCTGCATACCCAGAATTAGAAGCTAAAAAAGAATATATTAAAAAAGTTATTAAAATAGAAGAAGATAAATTTAGAGAAACTTTAGATTCAGGAATGGAAATATTAAATGGATTTATAAGTGAATTAAAAGAAAATAATGAGAAAGTACTTAAGGGTGCTGATGGATTTAAATTATATGATACTTTTGGTTTTCCTATGGAACTTACAAAAGAAATACTAGAAGATGAAGGCTTATCTTTAGATGAAGATGCTTTCCATGAAGAAATGAAAGTTCAAAGAGATAGAGCTAGAAGTGCAAGAAAAACTTCAAATTATATGGGGGCAGATGTCAAAACTTTAGATGTAATTTCAGCAGATATTGAAACAGTTTTTGATGGATATGAGAATGATACTTTAGATGCAGAAGTTAAGGCGTTAATAGAAGGCGAAGATTTTGCAGAGAGCATAACAGAAGGAAATAAAGCTATTATAGTTACTGATATTACACCTTTATATGCAGAAATGGGTGGACAAATAGGTGATACAGGTGTTATATTTAATGATAGATTCAAAGCAAAAGTTGTTGATACTAAAAAGAATATTGGTGGAAAGATAGTTCATTTTGTAGAAGTCTTATCTGGAGAACTTAAGGTAGGCGATAAGGTTACATTGGAAGTGGATAAAGCTAGACGTGAAAGTATTAAAAAGAATCATACAGCAACACATCTTTTAGATAAGGCATTAGTTACAGTACTTGGATCACATGTTCACCAAGCAGGATCATATGTAAGTGAGGATAGACTTAGATTTGATTTTTCTCACTTTGAAGCTATGAAAGAAGAAGAAATAGCTAAAGTTGAAGAATTAGTAAATGAAGCAATAACTAGTGTTACACCAGTTGTTACAGAAGTTATGGATCTTGAGGATGCAAAGAATACTGGAGCTATAGGTATATTTGATGATAAATATTCTGATAAAGTCAGAGTTGTAATGGCTGGAGAATATTCTAAAGAATTATGTGGTGGAACACATATAGATAACACAGGAAAAATTGGATTATTTAAGATTGTATCTGAAAGTGGTATTGCTGCTGGAACTAGGAGAATAGAAGCTGTAATTGGAAATGAAGCTTATAAACTAGTTAATGAAAAGAAGGATCTATTGAAAGAAATTTCTAGTAGACTTAAATGTTCAGAAAGAGAAGTATTAACTAAACTTGATCAACAAGCTAAAGAATTAAAAGAAAAAGAAAAAGAAATAGCAGCATTAAAATCAAAATTTGCAACAATGGGTCTAGATGATATAATTGCAGCAGCAAAAGATGTAAATGGTGTTAATGTAATAGCATATGAATTAAAAGATGTTGATAGTGATGCATTAAGAGAAGTTTGTGAAAAGGTAAGAGATAAGGTTCAAACTAGTATAGTTTTACTTATGAGTGCCAGCTCAGGAAAAGTTGCTATCTGCGCTATGGCAAGTAAAGAGGCAGTAGCTAAGGGAGCTCATTGTGGAAAGTTAATTAAAGATATAGCAGCTATACTTGGCGGTGGAGGCGGTGGAAGACCGGACATGGCTCAAGCAGGTGGAAAATTGCCAGAGAAAATAAAAGAAGCTATTGAAGAATCTTATAAAAAAGTGGGAACTTTAGTAAAGTAGTATACTTTTTATAAAATATAGAGTATAATCAAATTATAGATTAGTGAATAAATATTAAATATAAAGTTAATAATAAATATATATGGATATCGTTTCCTTATAACATGATTAAGGGGGTGGGTTGCTTACTGCAACAATTTTATGAGTAACAATATTGAACATACAATGCAATTTGATTTAAGTAAGAATAAAGAAACTCTTACCAAAACAATATTAACAGAGGTTTATAATTCATTACAAGAAAAAGGATATAATCCTATAAATCAGTTAGTTGGATATTTGCTTTCAGGAGACCCTACTTACATCACTAATTACAACGGAGCAAGAGCTTTAGTAAGAAAACTCGAAAGAGATGATATACTAGAAGAAGTTATAAAATCTTATTTAGAGATAAAGTAGAGAGTGCCCGTTTATACGGGCGCTTTTAATTTTTAGGCATATGAAGGAATATAGACTAGCAAAAGTTAAATTATGATTTTACAGATATGCCAGAGAGGTGCTATAATTTGAGAATAATTGGATTAGATGTAGGTTCAAAGACAATAGGAGTAGCGGTAAGTGATCCGTTAGGGTTCACGGCTCAAGGTCTTACTACAATAAGAAGAACTAATAAAGAGCAGGATATAAAGGAAATAAAGAAGTTCTGTGATGAATATAATGCAGAAGTGATTGTGATTGGATTGCCTAAAAATATGAACGGAACTATAGGACCATCTGGAGAAATAACTATGGCTTTTGGTAAATTGGTGGAAGAAGAACTTAAAGTTCAAGTGAAGTTTTGGGATGAACGTCTAACTACTGTTGCGGCGCATAAAGCAATGCTTGAAGCAGATTTGTCAAGAAGTAAGAGAAAGAAAATAGTAGATAAAGTGGCATCTACTTATATATTACAAGGATATTTGGATATGATTTCAAAATAACAAATATTGTTTAAAGTGAAATGGTATACTGGATTTTTATGGATAGATTCGAAATGAATAAATATGGTAATCAGCATAATGAATGTTAAGTAAAATTATATATAATAAATTATCAGATTATTAAAAAAGTTTAAAAGTATTTTAATTAGAATTATAGAAAAGAAAATTTAAAACAGAAGGGATATGTTTTATGGATAAAGATGCAAAATACGTATATATACCTGATGCAGAAGGAAATGATGTCAAATTTGAGGTTGTTATATACTTTGAAATAGAAAAATTAAAAGGGCAATATATCATTGCGACACCTGCATTTGAAGAAACTGATGAAGCTTACGCTTTTAAAATTTTCAAAGATGAAGATGGGGGCGAAATATTTATAGCTTTAGAAGATGATGATGAAGAATTTGAAATGGTATTAGATACTTATGAGACACTTATGAATGAAGAAGGTTTATTTGAAGAATAGGCACGGAAATAAGTGTTAATTAATTTGGAAAGTAAAAATGATTAAGATGTTATCATAAAGTGAGTTTAATATAATAAGTGAGGTGTTATATATGGATGTATCAAATTTAATTGATATGGATGCCTTGAAGGAAGATTTAAAAAAGAAGGGTTATAAATTAACGCCGCAAAGGAGATCAATTGTTGATACAATTATTGATAATGAAGGTCAACACTTAACGGCGGAAGAAATATATGATAAAGTAAAAAAGAGTTGTCCAGAAATAGGGCTTGCGACAGTATATAGAACTATTCTTTTGTTAGAAGAATTGGGAGTTATATCTAGATTGGAATTAAATGATGGATGTAGTAGATATGAAATATTACATTCTAATGAAACACATAGACATCATCATCTAATTTGTAATATATGTCATAAAGTCTTAGAGGTTCAAGATGACTTATTAGAAGAGCTTGAAGTGGATATTCAAAACCGATATAAATTTAAAATTTTAGACCACAGTGTAAAATTTTATGGAATATGTGATGAATGTCAGAAAAAAAACTAAATGATGAATAAAAGGAATTTTAATAAGGTATCTGAAAGAAAATAAAAGAGTTGAAAACTGTTTCTAAAATGTTATGGGTCAGACTATAAAGAATAAGCCTAATTGAAAATATATTAGGTTGT
>JAEZKY010000273.1 GCA_023435985.1 Bacillota bacterium
ACTCGAGTGCTTGAGCATTTAAATAATCTTGGAAGTTTCTAATTATATATCTGTCTGAGCTTGTTAAAATAATATTTTTACGCCATTTCTTATAATTGTCATATCTGTAACGTGCAGCTTCCGACGATAAAGAACAATATGTCTCAATATCATATGAAGATCTTATATTTAGTTTGTGGAGTATTACTGGGTTAGACAGCAATAAGCCAGTAAAATAATTTGCTTCAGCTTCTCTGAATTTATAATCCTCTTCAGTTAAATTCTCACAAAATATCTTTGTGGATTTTGAATAATGTTCACATAAAATATGACCTAATTCATGAGATAACGTCCATCTAATACGCTCTTCAGATTTGTAATCTAAATCATTATAGTAAATTATATATTTATTTAATGGTTTGAAATAATCAGTGCAGCCTTCATCTGAATTTAATAATTCAAAAGTTTCTTCTTTAGTTAAGTTGTGATCAAGCATGAATTGATGATAAGAAACTATTTTTATATTGTTGAAAGAACTTATTATTTCAATTATGTCTATAGGAAACTTAAGTATATTCAATCTTATATAAATGTCATTAACTATGAGCTTAATATATTTATATCTAATCGTCAAAGTATTCATCAAAAGCAGACCTTAAAATTTTCATCATTTTTTCTTTATTCTTAGGATCCATTTTTCTTCTAGCTCTTTCAATTCTTCTAATATCATCATCATCAATAATATCCGCATTATCTTTCAGAATAATTTCTGCTTCTTCTTTATCATCGGACAGTAAGTAATCAACAGTAGTGTTTAGAGTATTAGCAAGCTTAATTAAAGTGTCATTACTAGCACCCTGTTTATTGCTTTCTATCATTCCAATTGTAGATTGACTTAAACCAATTGTTTCAGCTAGTTTTTGCTGTGTGATTTTCATTTTTTTTCTAAGTAATTTTACTTTGTCACCTAGCATAATAAATTCACCTCTTTACGATAATTTTATCATAATAACCGATATAATCAATAGGAAATTTGAAAAAAATTAAGATATTTCCAGTAAATCATATAGTTAATCCTATATATAATTTATGGCTTAATTGGTTAATTGTGTTACAATAATTGGTAAGATCAAATTTGATTGGTTTTATGAAGACGGAGGGTGAAAATTATGATAATTTCAAAGAGCAAAGAGGAAAAGTATTGTACAGAAGTTTCTAATGAAAATACATTTATTATATCTGATGTAACAAAAGAAAAAGGGGGAAATGGTGAATATTTTAGACCTCATGATTTACTATGTGCTGGACTTGCGTCCTGTCTTAATATCACAACTAGAATGGTGTTGGAACGTAAAAACATAACATATGAAAATGTAATTGTTAAGGTGGACTTAGATAGAAGCGATGAGGAGAAAACAAAATTTCTTTATGATATTGATATTATAGGTGATATTTCAAAGGAAACAAAAGAACTTATAATTAACATAGCAAAGAACTGTCCGGTAAAAAACACTTTATCAAAAGAAATAGAATTTATCCAAGCGTGTAGATAGTGCTAAAAATGCTATAGAAAAATCCATATTGAAACAATACCTGCAATGGATGATCCTATAATATTTGATATCATATCGAAATTTGTGTCCTTTAGACCATGTTGGTTATTTGAAGTTGTAATAGAATCTGCAATAAATTCGTAAATTTCAAAAATACAGCCGAGTGAAATGCCTATTGCGGCTACAAATACTCCAATATAAAGTTTTGATGAGACTATAGGCATAGCAAGCTTATGCAAAATAGAATAATAGAAAAGGGCAAATGAAAAAGCACCAAATGCATGTAAAAATCTATCATAATGTTTAGAAGTATTATAAACATATAGATATTTGCCAATAAGGCTATTGCCAATAAGAGTTATTAAAACCATAAGAATGATTAAAAGATTAACCTGAAAATTTAGCATATATTGTGATATCAAGAACGCTAAATAAAATATATAAGTGGCTATGTGTTCAGGAAGCAATGTATATCGTTTTTTTACTATTGCAGCAATTCCAATAAATAACATGACGGCAGAAAAAATTACAGTTATTAATATCAATAAGCTATTATATTCCATTATGACACCTCATTATAAATTATTTAATATTAGTATTTACTTATCTAAGATTATTTACTCTAAATATGATTATAGAATTGCAAGGTTAGGAAAAATAATAATTTTCTTTAAAGTAATCTAGAAATAATTATTTATATTATGGATACAGATAAGCTACTGGAATTAGTTGAAGCAAAGTAATGGGATAATCTTGTAAATTGGTTAGCGGTATAGAGTATTGTATAAATAGAACAATATTTAGTAGTTTCAAGTGGTAATGATGGAACTTAAAATAACATATTAACAATGGTATAATAAGATATAAATAATGGTAGGAATTACTTGATATTGGATTTGAGGGGACTATATGTGCAATTAATAAACTTCTAAACAACAAAGAATTTGTTAGAATTGATTTTAAGAATAAATAAATGCATTTTAATAAATCTATTTTATTTATATGTATATTATAACTTGTACGGGAGGAAAAATGACGAAAAAGAGAGCAGTAATAATAGTTATAGTAATAAGCTTGTTATCAAGTAGCTTTTATGCTTACAAGATTAATGTAGATTCAAGGGGATATATTAACGAGATGATAAATAAAGTTGAAGGTAAAACTTTGAATTCAAAATTTGAAACAAAGATTAAGTCTGGAAATTTATCTACTGATTATAATATAGATCAGGTTCTTAAGGATATAGATAAACTTAATCTAAATACTTTAAATGTTCCAGTGGTTATAAATATCGATACTAGGACTTCAAGTGATATGGCAATAGACAAAGGTAGTGAGAAACGAGCTATAGAGTTAATTAAAAAGCTTAGATTTAAAAAGATAAACATAATACTTGAACCATATCCATGGATAGAAAATGGAAGCATTGGAGAAACAGATTGGCAGCCTGATAATATTAATAATTTCTTTTATAATTGGGAAACAAACGTTTTAAATAATTTAATTAAAGATGTAGCTGTACCATATCATGTGGATGCATTAAACGCAGGAACAAGTTTTGTACACATGGAAGAAGATGAAGGATATATGTGCGATATGATAGATTATGTCAGGGGACGATATAAAGGTTTAGTGACTTATAGGACAAATTTCTGGATTACAGCAGCTGATTTTGCACCAGAATATACTGAAAAATATAAAGAAAAACTAAATAATAAGGTATTTTCCAAAGTAGATTTTATTTCCATAGCAGCTTATTTTGAGCTTACAGAAAATGACACAAATACAGTAGATAATTTAACAAAAGCTCTTGAAAGTTCAACAAAATTCAATAGAAAGCAAGATATAAAGCAGGAAATAAAAAGCTTCTATGATAAATGGAATAAACCAATTTTCTTTGGAGAATTAGGATTCCCAAGAACTAATAAAGCTTCAGTAGAGCCACATAATCCTTTAGTTTCTAATATTATGAATGATCAGGAACAAGCAAATTGCTTTGAAGCCTATAAAGATGAATTTCAAAATGAACCTTGGCAGCTTGGATTTTCAGTGTTTGCAATTGGAGAAACTAGTAGTGATAAAAGGTATTATCCAAGTGAAGAAAGTGCAGAAGTTATTAAAAACTGGTATGCGAATTAAATTGGTAAAATTAGGAATAAATCACAACCTAAATATTATGAAACCTATAAGTATGGTATAATTAATATATATAAGAAAAATATAATTTTATACACGCTTAATAAGCGGAAGGGGGATGATCCATGAGAAGTAAATTAAAACATGCTTTTGCTGACATTAATAGGATTTTTTTTATGATATTAGGTTCGATTCTAGTATCAATAGGCTTGGAAACATTCTTGATACCCAATAATATTATTGATGGGGGTATGACGGGAATATCCATCATGGCAAATCATTTGACAAATATTCCATTAGGGGTATTTATATTTATATTTAATTTGCCTTTTGTTATCATAGGTTATAGGCAGATAGGAAAAACCTTTGCTTTTTCAACTGTTTTTTCAGTAATATGTTTGTCTATAGGAGTTTCATTATTTACCCCTGTTCCTGGAGTAACACAAGATATACTTCTAGCAACTATATTTGGTGGAATTATCTTAGGAGTTGGAGTAGGTTTAATTATTAGAAATGGTGGTTCATTAGATGGAACTGAAATAATTGCTATAATTTTAGATAAAAGAAGTGCATTTTCGATTGGTGAAATAGTTATGTTCTTCAATTTATTTATACTTGGAAGTTCAGGATTAATATTTGGCTGGGATAGAGCTATGTATTCTTTAATAGCATATTTCATTGCTTTTAAAACAATAGATATTACAGTTGAAGGACTTGATGAATCAAAAGCAGTAATTATAGTGTCTGAAAAGAATAAAGATATTTCTGATGCAATAATAGCAAGACTTGGAAGAGGTGTTACCTTTTTAGAAGGTAAAGGAGCATATAGCGGCAATGAAATAAATGTTATATATGTGGTCTTATCCAGACTTGAAATAGCAAAGTTGAAAAGTATTGTAAATGGCTTTGATGAGGATGCACTAATTACAATTAGTAGTGTTGATGGTGCAGGCAAAAAATATAAGAAAAAAGCTATACATTAAAATATATTTAAGGTACATGTCAATATGAAGTAATTATGAGTTTAAGTATCGTATTTTGCAAGAATGCGATACTTTTATTTTTATAATGTTATAATATATGACTAAAGAAGAATATAATTGAGAATTGGTATAGCGTACGCAGTGGAGGTAAAAATGATTATTGAAGACAAGATAATAGAAGGTAAAGGATTAACGTGGAAGCTTCGATGTCCAATAGAAGCTGATGCATATAAATTAGCTAAGTTAAGGATCAAAATTGATGGCGAAACAGAATACCTCGATAGAGAATCTGGAGAAAATTTACTTACTCCAGAGGATTTTGAGAAAGTTATTCATGAAGATAATACGTCAGAAAGGACATTATTTTTATTAGCGGAGGTTAATGATAGAATCGTTGGCTTTACTCGCTGCGAAGGAAGTAAGTTAAGTAGGTTCAAACATAAGGCAGAGTTTGGAATATGTATAGAAAAAGAATATTGGAGCTATGGAATTGGTAAAGTTCTAATAGAAAATGTCTTAAAAATTATGGATGGTGTTGGAATCAAAAAAATCTCGTTAACTGTAGTTCAAACCAATACTAAAGCAATTCAATTATATAAAAGATATGGTTTCCTAGAAGAAGGCATATTAATAAACGACCGTATTCATAAAGATGGAAAATACTACAATACAGTCATAATGGGACGAGTACTATAATACTTGAATTATAAATGCTTAATTAAGGACTTAGACTTATGTAACAACTTATTAAATTATAAATCATGTGCATTTTTATGAAACAGGCATTTGAAGTTAAACTGATAAAAATTCTTAAGCAGAGAACGAACGTGAGTCGAGTTTCCTCTAGAGCTTGTTCCATTTATTGCTTGTCACGAACTTGTTTCGGGAACATGCGGAAATGGATGCAAGCTCACATTTAGAACTTTCTAGTGAAAACTTCATAAGTCCTGTGGAATAAAAATGTACATGATTTCGGTAAGTTACCACATAAGTTTAGTTACCACTTTGCATGTCTAATATTTTGTAGATTGCTTTTGCTACACCGTGTTCTATGTTATTTGCAGTTATATATTTTGCAGCTTGTTTTATTTCTGGGATTGCATTTTCCATAGCAAAGGAATTTGGAAATTCAACAAACATAGAATAATCATTTGAACTATCTCCTAAAACAGCTACTTCTTCTTTCTTTATATCAATTCCTTCTGCAACCTTTGCTAAGATGCTTCCTTTTGTTGCATTAATATGGTTGATTTCAATATTAGTAATAAAGCTTGAAGATACAGCTAGTCCATCTAATTTATTCAACTCTTCCTTTAGAAATCTTATTTCATCAATAGATTCAGCAAAAGAAACTAGCTTACCTATGTTAATATCAGTATCTAAAAATTCATCTAAATTTGTTATGTAATTCATATTTACAAAATGAGGATTAGTTATAGCATATTTATAAATTTCATCTGGATCTGTTAGATATGAATGCATAGTCTTTGTTCTTTTTATCATTCCATTTAATGTTTTTTCTCTAGAATTTGTTGTGTAGTATCCATTGTCAGTGTATATCTCAACTGATAAATTATCGTACTTTGATATTACCTTTAAAATCTCAATAGTTTTGTTTTTAGAAATATAGATTCCAGCAACAGTTTTACCGAAAACATCTTTGTATTCTCCACCATTTAATACAACGCATTCACATTTTAAATCATATTCATCTAAAATTGGTTTAACGTCATCATATGCCCTGCCAGTTGCAATGGCAAACTTTATTCCTTTTTTCTGAGCTAATTTTATAGCTTCAATATTTTCTTTTGATATCTTTCCATTAAGACCTATCAAGGTCCCGTCCATATCAGATGCAATTAATTTTATCATTTCTTAATCTCCTAACGTAGTTTTTTACTAATGCATTTAAATATTACACTTAAATTGCAGCTTCGTATTTATTATATCATTAATATTTATGTTGATTTTTACAATTCACTTATTTTATAAGTAATGGTATTATTTAGTTATGATATATAATAAATGCTTTAGTATAAATTTCACTTTAGGACATGGAGGAAAGAAATGAGCAGTATAAATAATGGAAGAGTCATATTATATTTGATGAGACATGGACAAACTATTTTAAATAAAGCTGGAAGGACTCAAGGCTGGTGTGATGGAGTTTTAACTAAGGAAGGTGTTGAGGTAGCTGTAAATGCTGGTCTTGGACTTAGTGATGTTAAATTCAAGGCTGTTTATAGCAGTGATTTAGGAAGAGCTGTAAAAACTGCTAGAATTGTTATAATGAAAAATAAAGCAAACAGAGATTTACAACTAAAGGAATTGAAGGGCTAAGAGAAGTATGCTTTGGTAAATATGAAGGAGAACGCGAAGAAGTAATGCTTAATGATATATTAAATTATCTTAATGTAACTTCCTTTAAGGAGGCGGAGGAAAGGTATCATTTCCAAAAGGAATATTGTAATTCTTGTGCGACCTTAGATGAAACAAAAGGAGCAGAAAGTTATGATGTGGTAATAAGCAGGGTGATGAAAACTTTAGAGGAAATATGTATAGAAAATTCAAATAATGGTGGAGGAAATGTCCTTATAGTAGCACATGGAGGAATTCTTAGGTTAATTATTGACTATTTGGACAAGAGCTTTGATATACGAAATATAGATAATTCAAGTGTATCTAAAGTTATATTTGAAAATGGAAATTTTAAGGTTGAATCTGTAAATGATAATAGTTATAGCGAAAGAGGTAAGTTAATTAAAAGTTTAGGAGGAGATAAGATTGAAAACTTTAATAATATATGAATCAATACATCATGGAAATACTGAAAAGATAGCAAAAGCAATGGCAGAAGTATTAAAGGCAGATATGCTTAAAACAAAAGATGTAACTAATGAAGTTCTAGATAATTATGATTTAATAGGCTTTGGCTCAGGAATATACTATGGAAAATTTCATAAAAATATTTTGGATTTAATTGCCAATATAAAGCCTATAGCTAACAAAAAAGCTTTTGTTTTTTCAACAAGTGGACAAGGCAAGGAGAAATATAATGAAGCGGCTGAAAAGAAATTAATAGAAAAGAATTTTGAGGTGTTTAATAATTTTGCATGTAGGGGCTATGATACTTTTGGTCCATTTAAAATTATTGGTGGAGTAGCAAAGGGAAAACCAGATGAAAGTGATATTAAAAAGGCAAAAGAGTTTGCTTTACAACTTCTATAGATAGCAAACTTTGAATTTAGACTTATTTAGTAACTTATCAAAATCACATACAGATTTTATGTGAAGAAAGGAATAAATAGATGGTGAAAATTATCGCAAAAAGCCCTTATGATCCTGAAGCAGTGAATTTATTGGAGGAATTATCTAAAAGTTTAGAAGACATAACAGGTAGTACAGGAAAGCAGTCTTTTGATTTTAGTGATGTTTGTGTTCCACGTTCTGTATTTGTAGTAGCATATGGTGATGGTGGAGAAGCTATAGGCTGCGGTGGTATACGTCCAATTAATGAAAATACTTCTGAAGTGAAGAGGATGTTTGCTAAGGTGAAAACAAATGGGATTGGGAGTGAAATCTTATTCTATCTAGAGAATGAGGCTATAAGATTTGGATATTCTGCTTTATGGGTTGAAACTCGAATAATAAATGAAGCCGCAGTATCATTTTATAGGAAAAATGGATATGTTCAAATTCCTAACTACGGTAAATATGCTAATGATTCCAGGGCAATTTGTTTTGAAAAGAAAATAGGTTTATAAATATATATTCCTTTTAGTAAAAATGATAACTAAGAGTTACAAACTTGATTATTGTGGCATTATATAATATAATTAAAATTAATAAATGAATATAATTAGATTCGGTTGGGCAAATTATGAGATTTGCTTTCAAGCAATTTAGTTTCTGGGGTGGGAAACTCTTTTTGAGTATTCCCACCTTTTTTGTGTTTAAATTTTGAAATATTTTTAAAAAGATGACCTTTAGGGAAAATTACTTACATAGAGAGGAGATAAAATATGAAAAATAAAATTATTAATCCGTTCGTAAAATTTTTTAAAAGTGAATCTTCCAGCGGTCTAATACTTTTGGGGTGTGCTATAATTGCAATTATTATTGCAAATTCAAGTTTTGCTGAAAGCTATGAAGATATACTTCATTCTTATATAACGATTGGTTACAAGGAATTTTCAATATCAATGTCAGTTCTTCATTGGATTAATGATGGACTCATGACTATATTTTTCTTGGTGGTTGGAATGGAAATAAAGAGAGAAATGGTATATGGAGAGCTTAAGTCCCTTAAGAAGACAATACTTCCAATATCAGCAGCAATAGGAGGAATGATTGTACCAGCAATTATTTATGCACTATTCAATCAGAATAGTGCAACCATTTCTGGATGGGGAATCCCTATGGCAACAGATATTGCATTTGCTTTAGGAGTACTTTCTTTAGTAGGAAAAAAAGCACCTAAAGGAATAATAGTCTTTCTTACAGCATTAGCGATAGTTGATGATTTAGGAGCTATTATAGTAATTGCAGTATTTTATACCAGCCAAATTTCTTGGGGGGCATTAATTATAGGGATGAGTATCTTAATTGCTCTTATATTGGCCAATAAATCTAATGTTAAATTTCCAGCTGTATATATTATTTTAGGTATATTATTATGGATATGTGTTTTAAAATCAGGAATACATTCAACAATAGCTGGAGTATTACTTGGGATGACTTTGCCTATAGGGGAAAATATTCATAAATTTAAAGATTCTATATTGCATAAATTTGAAGAAATATTAACCCCTTGGTCTAGTTATTTGATAATGCCAGTATTTGCTTTAGCTAATTCAGGTATAACTATAGATATAAACAGTTTTTCAGTGGCTATAGTGGAGCATGTTAGCCTGGGGATAATATTTGGTCTATTTTTTGGTAAGCAGATAGGCATATTTGTGACTTCATATATTTTAGTTAAGTTAAAAATAGCTAAACTTCCAGCTAATGTAACTAAGAGGCATTTATATGGTGCAAGTATTCTTGGAGGAATTGGATTTACTATGTCTATCTTTGTTGCATCTTTATCATTTACAGATGAAGCTGTATTATCGATAGCTAAGATAAGTATAATAAGTGCTTCTATTTTAGCAGCAGTATTTGGTGCTGCAATTTTCAAATTTATAGAAATTAAAGAAAGATAATAGGATATTCAAAAAAAGTATTGTATAATTAAAGAAACAATTTATGTAGCTATGCATTTATAATTATGGCCGAAGTTTAAGATGAAGGTTCAGTTAGTGAATTATTCAGATGGAGAGAGAAGGAGAGCCATGAATGCAATAGAACTATTAATAAAAGATATTGGGAAAATGTGTACAAAAGTATTTTTAAAATTTACTTTCTAAAAAAAGTGATTAACAAATTGAGACAAAGTAATTTTACAAGGGAAGAGATTTATCAGGGATTAAAGGATATTCAGAAGTTTAAATTGAAAATATAACATGTTTATCTATAGAACTGGAGGAAAAAATATGGTCCTAAATGTAATCAAAACTGACAGTAAGAATATTGATTTTATTAAACTTATAAAATTATTAAATGAAGATCTCAATGAAAGATATGGGGAACTGCAAAAACAATATGACAAACACAATAAACTAGAATTTATTAAAGATGTTATAATAATTTATAAAGATGATGTGCCTGCTGCGTGTGGGGCGCTTAAGGAATATGATGCCGATACTATAGAATTAAAGCGAATATTTGTAACAAAGGACAATAGAAGACAGGGATTATCTAAGCTGATAGTCAGCCGACTTGAAGAGCTTGGAAGCAGTAATGGATATAAATATGCGGTACTAGAAACTGGAATAAAGCAAATTGAAGCAATTAATTTATATAAAAATACTGGATATACTATTATAGAAAATTATGGACAATATGCAGGAAATTCAAATAGTGTGTGTATGAAGAAGGACTTATAATAAAAGCTTAATATATAAGTATTTAAAAGTATATGTAAATGAGAATAACATATGATTTTATTAAATGATAAAGTGTAGAAACAACATCGTAAATTTTTGAGGGAGAAGAACATGAAGTTAATTAGAGACTACAGAAGTGATGCAGCAACTTTGGCTACATTTAATATGAGGCAGGCTATGGCAAATGCAGAAGTAGGAGATGACTTTAATGGAGAAGATCCAACGGTAAATCGCTTAGAAAAAAGAAGTGCCAAACTGTTTGGAAAAGAAGCTGCATTATTTGTTATCTCCTGCACTATGGCTAATCAGATTGCAATCATGGCATCTACAAATCACGGGGATGAAGTGTTAGTAGGTGAAGAATCACATATTTATAATATGGAAACAGGAGGACTTTCTGCGCTCGCAGGGGTTCAGACGAGAGCTCTTAGAAGTACAGATGGAAAGTTTGATTTCCAAGAGGTGCAAAAGTCAATTAGGAAACATGGTCTGCAAATGCCGATAACAAAGATATTATGTTTAGAAAATACATATGACTTAAATAGAGGAATTCCTCTATCTAAAGAATATATTTCAGAAATATGTGAATTAGCCCATGCAAATAGTTTACAGGTTTTTTTGGATGGAGCTAGAATATTTAATGCAGCGGCAGCTCTAAAGGTTGAGCCTAAAATATTGTGCGAAGATATAGACATGATGCAGTTTTCTCTATGCAAGGGCTTAAGTGCGCCAGTAGGAGCAGTTCTTCTTGGAACAAAAGAATTTATTGAGAGAGCACGAAGAATGAGACAGAGAATGGGCGGAGGATTAGCGCAGGCTGGACATATGGCAGCAGCTGGTCTGGTTGGACTTGAAACAATGATTGATGGAATAGAAAATGATAATATAAATGCCAAGAAATTAGCAATGGGAATTGCTAGCATAAATGATAAGATGGTTGATGCTGAAAAAACCTTAACTAACATTGTTAAAATGGATCTTAAAACTACTGGAAAAGATTCATATTATATTAGCAGTGTTTTAGAGGAACATGGAATAAAAATAAAAATCATAGATTCAGCAACCTGTAGGTTTGTAACTCACAGAGGAATTACAGCAAAAGATATTGAAGAAACAATTGAAATAATAAAAAGTGCACTTATATAGCTAATAATGGTAAAGGATATTAAAGGTAATATATTTTGTATTAATTGAAAGGATATATATGGACATTATTTATAAAAGAGAATCATGCATAAGGTGCAAGGTTCTCTTTTTATAATTTAAGAGGAGCATAGCATTATATCGGAATAAAATGGTTTTATAACAACAATTAACAGTCATAATTCTTTATATGAAGAAGCACGTTTTATTAGAACAGGAAGATTATTGCCCGGGAAAAGCAACTCTAATTATAAATAGAAAATAATATAAAGAGTAACATATGTATGGGTAATGTGTTCTTCTTATTATTATGATTAAGAAAATATGATGTTGCCAGCGCCGACAATTATAATGATATAATCAAAATCAAGAGGTTTAAGAATATACTCAGGAGAGTTTGGTTCCAATCGTATAAATTCCTGCATCAATTGATTCCCATCAAAAATCATAACAGTAGATCTTCCAGTGGGAGAAGTATTTCTAATTTTATAAGATGAGCCAACTGATAAACCGATATCCTTGACTTTATAAAGTCCTTGATTAAAGGTTTTAGGCTGAGCAATAGCGGTTATTATACTCACATTAAATGACAAAAATAAAAAGATAGAGAATATTGCAATAAATCTTTTCACTAATTTGACCACCTTTATAGTTAATTTGCATATTAGAATATAAGCTATTTTTTATTCTGTGGATTTAAGAAAAAATTATGCAAAGTATATATGTTGCATAATTTCATATATTGACGTTTACTTAGTCGATAGACCTTCAAAATGCAAATTTATTATTGCAACATATATATTTAAAATTTTATTGTATAAAACGGGAAGATGAGAAGTTACATTTCAGCTGCGTGTTGTAAATCTGAGGAAAATTTAATTTGTGATATAATTATTCCTCCAATAATAAAGAGACAACCTAAATATCCTCTTGTGCTCATAGTTTCTCCAAGTATAAGTGCACCGCCTATAGCACCAAATACTGATTCCATACTCATGATAATACCTGCATGAGCTGGATTGGCATTTTTTTGAGCTACAACCTGTAAGGTATATGCTACTCCAACAGATAGTAAACCACCGTAAAGTATTGGAATTAAAGCTTCTTTTATGCTGTTAACTGTAATTGGCTCAAAAATAAATGCTGATATAAGGCTTAAAATCGAACATGTTGCAAACTGAAGGCATGATAATTTTAAGCAATCAACTTTCTTTGAGAAATGATCTATAGCTAATATGTGAATAGCCCAAAATACTGCCCCTATTATTTCAAGTAAGTCACCATAATTTACACTGAAATTTTGAGTTACACTTAAGAAGTATAAACCAATAACGGCTAATCCTATCCCAATCCAAGAATTCTTCATGATTTTAATTCCTAAAAATATTCCTATTATGGGCACGATAATCATATAGAATCCTGTAATAAAGCCTGCTTTTCCAGCAGTTGTATAAATAAGTCCCATTTGTTGAAGAGTTGAGCCTGCATAGGCAACGGTGCCAACCAAAACTCCAGGAATAAGTATTTTTTTTGTCTTTACCTCGATATTATCTTCAGTGGTGCCTGTACCTTTTCTTCTTTTATCTAAATAAAAAATCAAGGGCACAAGAGAAATACTACCAAGAGCAAATCTGATTCCATTGAAAGTAAAAGCTCCTACATATTGAGATCCTACTCTTTGTGCTACGAATGCAAATCCCCATATAGCTGCAGTAAGCAGTAATAATAGATTAGCAACCATTTTCTTATTATTAATTTCAATCAGCTCCTTAAAATATAAAAATCTATTTCTATAGTCTCATAACTTTGTGCATAATACAAGGTGTTAAAATGGGTATAAATAATTACTTAAGAAACAAGTTATATTTATTAGGATGATAATATTAATTTTCGATTCTCACTTCAGGTGTGACACAAGCTTAATTGAATTCCTTTTGCTATATAAAAAATAGAGATAGCATTAAGTGTAAGTAATAAAAAGCTATCTCTATTTTGAGTTAAGTTGTTTCCAGTTATATTATTTACAAAACATTGAAATTATATACAGTTACCTTATAAATTACATTGTGGAGCTACTTTAATAGAGGTAAATTTGCATGTTTGCGTATATAATTTATAATATATTTGAGATTATTCATGATTTAATACGAATAACATTAAAAAATATACCTATAATGTTTATATTAAAATTGATTAATGGTAAAAAAGCATGTTATAATTGGATATATTAAAGAGACGTAGGAAAATAATAAAAGAAAAGGGAGAAGTAAAAGTGAAAAAGCTAAAATTAACAAAGGTAACGGGGGGCGCGTTAGTAATAGCTTCAATTTTTGCGTTAAATCCAATGGGTGTAAGTGCAAGTTGGAAACAAGATTCTAATGGCTGGTGGAATACTGAAAATAATTCATATGCTGTAGGCTGGAGAAACATTGATGGCAAGTGGTATTACTTTAGTTCTGATGGATACATGGTGCATGATACAACTGTAGATGGATATCAAATTGGTTCTAACGGTGCGTGGATTCAAGAATCAGAGGATGGTTCATCGAATTTAAAACAAAAAATTAGAGAAACCGTATTCAATGAACTGACTTCAGGGGAACGACAGAGTGTATTGGGATCATGGCAGGATAGTGAAATTTCTAAAATAATTTTAGAGGACGGTATGGGAATAATAAATGATAAGTCCTATATAGGAAAACAGGTATATTTAATTGATTTCCCAACTAAAAATGAAATAAAACCTAATATCATAACTGTATTTGTAGATATAAATAACTATAAAATAATAGGATACGGTTTTGTGGACTAAATTATTTTGGAATAAGTATTAATTCTTTCTTTTATGATAATGTGTAAAATTAAAAAATAACTAGCAGCTAAAAAGCCTGTACCTATGATAGGTATGGGCTTTTTTGTTCTATACATGATTAGTAAAATAATTAAGTGATATTTATTTAAATATTATAATAAATATTTCTTCATAAGTTCTACATATGTTCTTGTTATAATTTTTTATTAAATAAAGTAAAGAAAAATATTTGATAATAAGTATTAATAAAGTATTTGGAGGTGTTAAATATGGTTACTGAAGTGGTAATAACAGGGATAATAATATTAGCAGTTGCACATGTTCTTTATCATAGATCTAGGAAAAGCATGTCAGGAGAATGTTGTTGTGATAAAGGAAGTAAGAATAAGAAAAAATTCAGTGAAATAGGTAAAGAAAAATAATTTAGAATTAAATCTAAAGAGCTTTGATAAAAAACTTATCAAAGCTCTTATTAAATTTTTATTAGATAATTTTATTAGGTTAAATATAATTTAAAGTTTTAAAATGCTAAAAATTTCTTCATAATATCTACACAAGTTCTAGATATACTTTATCAAGGCTGGCATCAATTTATATAAAGTACTGAAACAAAATAACTTTACTAGAAGATTTAAATTAATGAGAGAGGTGGTGAAGTCATGCTAAGTTTTATAGAAACAAAAAATTCAGTAGGTAAAGAACTCTATGAAGTTGAGATGATTTTAAAGAATATGGGAAAAGATTTCGATTCAGGTCTAACAAAAGATATATTCGATTATTTCTTTAAGGTTCCTGGAAAATATCTTCGTCCATTGCTAATTATACTTTCAGCAAAAACTATAAAACCCAATATGACTATGGAGCAAAAGAAAAAGTTAATTGAATTAAGTGTAGCTATTGAACTTATTCATAGTGCCAGCTTAGTACACGATGACATAATTGATAATGATTTAATTCGTCGTGGACAAAAGACATTAAATAATGTACATGGAAGAAAGATAGCAGTTTTATCAGGAGACATTTTTTATGCTAAAGCATTTTCTATATTATTAAAGCTTCCAACAATGGAGGAAAAGCGGATAATTACGCAGGTTATTGAGGAAATGTGTATAGCAGAAATTGAGCAGGCTAGAAATAAAGAAATTTCAAGAGAGGATTATCTGAACATAATAAAAGGAAAGACTGCAGTCTTTATGAGTGCTTGCTGCAAGCTTGGAGCAAAAGCAGCTGAAGCTAACGAAGATGAAGTTGTAAAATTAGAGGAATTTGGATTGAATTTTGGTATGGTATATCAGATAGTAGATGATTGCATGGATGGCGATTTTAATGCCATTAAAAATAATATAACAATTGAGAATGCTAAAGAGTTTGCTATAAAAGCAGACGAGGCAATTGAAAATTTGGAAACATCAGTATATAAGCAGGGACTTATAAGTCTTTTAAATTATGTGATTGATTTGTCTAATAGAAAAATAAAAAAAGCTTAATATACATTAAAAATAATTATAGAGAGTGGAGGAAAATAGATGAAGCTTTTTAATAATAAGTACTTGATTCCTGTATGGACAATTCTTCGTATATGGCTGGGATTCCAATGGTTAATTCCAGCAATGGAAAAACTTCAAGACCCGAAATGGGTAGGTAATGAAGCGGGGACGGCAATAACAGGCTTTCTAAAAGGTGGGTTAGCACAGGCAAGTGGAGATCATCCATCAGTACAATGGTGGTATGCAAAATTTATAGAAAATGTTGCGCTACCGAATGCAGGAGTTTTTACTTACGTAGTACCAGTTGGTGAACTTCTTGTTGGTATTAGTTTAATACTTGGAGCTTTTACTATTGCAGGGTTAATTGGTGGTGCTCTTATGAATCTAAATTATATGTTAGCAGGAACAACAAGTACTAATCCAATTTTATATACTGCAGCCATAATATTAATGGCAGCTGGAGCTAATGCATATACAATCGGAATTGATAAATTATTAATATTTTTTTGGAAGAAGAAGTTTAACAAAAGAACAAGCATGGCATAAGAAATTTAGTTTGATAAATACAAATTCTAAATAAATGTTACAGATGAAGGGAGTTTATAAACAATGAAAAAGAAAACAATTAGAGGTGCACTATTAAGTTTAATTCTTACGTTAGGTCTTTCAACAGCAGCTTTTGCTGATGGTATGGGTAACATGGACATGGGAAAAGGAACAGAAAAAAGTGCAAGTGGCATAAATGCTGAGTTAACTTTTAATAAAGATAATAAAGCTAAAACTGGTAAGAATGATGTGATGGTCACATTACATGATGATAATAATAAAGAAATTGATAATGCTGATGTTAAGATAAGTGCAGAAATGGACAAGGACTCTGACATGGGCAGCATGGATATGGATAAGTCAAAGCCTATTGAAGCAACATTGGAAAGTAGTGGACAAGGTCAATACATGGGAAATATAGATTTTTCGGATAAAGGAAAATGGGTTATTACAGCTAATGCTATAGTAAATGGAGAAAAGAAAGATATAAAATTTGATGTTGATGTAGTAAGTGCAGGTCCAAATTGGATTGTTATAGGTGGATTTGTTGGAATAGTAGCAGTAATAATTGTGGTAGCTGCAATAAAGAAAAAAAGCAGTAAATAATGCAAAAAGAATAGAGGTGACAGTTTAATGCCAAAGTCGGACAAGAAATCAAGTGATGAAGTAAAGTCATCACAAGAGCAAAGAGAAAATAATTTATTAGATAATAAATTGCTTAAGAGCTTTATAAAAAGTAAATGGTATCCAGGAATATTTCAATTAATTGTAGGATTAGTATTTGCGTTTATTGTATTTGAACTATTAACTGGACCTACTGATGCTGGTGATAATTTTGGTACAGCAGGAACGTGGGTATTATGGTGGCCTATTCTTCCTATTCTGCTATTTATAACAGGCAGGTTCTGGTGTACAATATGTCCATTTGGTGCATTAAGTGATTTAGTTCAAAAATTTGTTGGTAGTAAAAAGCCAGTACCTAAGTTTTTAAGAAAATATGGAGTATGGTGTATAGATGCAATGTTCTTAGCTATTACGTGGAGTGATCATGTTTTTGGCGTTGTTGAATCACCTAGAGGTTCTGGAACATTACTTTTACTTATAACAATTGGAGTAATATTTTCAGGTGCATTTTGGGAACGCAGGACATGGTGCAGATATCTTTGTTTCCTTGGTGGATTATCTGGAAATTATTCCAGAGCAGGAATATTGCAATTACGTGGAACAAAAGAAGTATGTGCTAAGTGTACAGCTGCTCATTGTTACAAAGGAAGTGAAAGGGCAAATGGATGTCCGATGTTTGAATTTCCGAAAACAATGGAAGATAATTCAGAATGTAATTTCTGTGGTAACTGTGTAAAGAATTGTCCTAACAATTCAATTAAAATATCATGGCGCCCACCTACTAAAGAATTATGGTTTATAAAAAAGCCAAGATTTGATGCAGCATTTTTAGCAGTTGTAATCATGGGAATAGTATTTGTTCAAAATATTACAATGTTAAACATATGGGATGGAATACTAGCATGGCTTGAAAATACTGTTGGAACAGATAATTATGCAATAACTTTTACTATAACATTTATTATAGCTATGGCTATACCAGTTGCATTATTATCTATAACAGGATTAGTTGCAAAGATGTTCAATAAAGCTTCATTAAAAGAAAATTTTACGAAGTATGGATATGCTCTTATACCATTAGATATGGCCGCACATATAGCTCATAATTTATTCCATCTATTAGCAGAAGGAAAATCTGTTTTTTACACATTTATAGAATTATTCGGAGTTCAAGTTCAGAATGCTTCTACGAATATTCTTGATGATCCAACAATACAAGTACTTCAATTTTTATTAATAGGAATTGGTACTCTTGGATCAATATATACTGTCTATAGAATTTCTAAGAACAACTATGAAAGTAAAAAAATAAGTGTAACAATTGTATATACCGTCTTATTAATAGTGCTTGCAGTAGTTAATATAATGTTATTTTCATTACCTATGGCTATGCGTATGTAATTAGGCTGGACCGTTATAGCTTATCTAAAGTAATTTTAGATAAGCTATAATAATAATTTTCGATTAAAAGGTACAATATAGAAAAAACATACTAGCTAATTTTCGTAGATGTAAGATAAAAGGAATACGAGGTGATTTAATATGGCAGAAACCAATATAACAGATGTGGAGAGGATTTTCTCAGCAATTGCAAAGAGATATGATATGTTAAATTCTATTTTAACTTTAAATATTGATAGGTTGTGGCGAAGGAAGGCAATAAAAATATGTAATATTAAAGAAGATCAAAAGGTATTAGACTTGTGCTGTGGGACAGGGCAAATGATAAATTATGAATGTAAAGCAGTAGGAAAAAATGCTACAGTTATTGGGATGGATTTTAGTCAGGAAATGCTTAATGTATGTAACAGAAGACTTAGACAATCATTAGAAAATTATAGATTTAAACTAATTAAAGGCAGTATCTTAGAATTACCTTTTAAAGAAAATACATTTGATTGCATTACAATTGCCTTTGGTTTAAGAAATATTCAAGATAAAAGTAAAGCATTATCGGAAATGTATAGGGTTTTAAAACCAGGAGGAAAAGTGGTATGTTTGGAATTATCAAAACCTAACGTACCTATTTTAAAAAATATATACGATTTATATTTCAATCGTATATTGCCAGTAGTTGGATCAATAGGTACAGGTGACAAGGAGGCATATTATTATCTTAGAGATTCTGTAAATAACTTCATGAATAAAAAGCAGCTTAAAGAGGAGCTTGAACGAATAGGGTTTAAGAATTCAGAATATAAATCTTTGACTTTTGGAGTTGCATCTATACATTATGGAACAAAAATATAAAATATATATGTTGTTATAAAAAAGCTTTGAGATAGTAATTTATTATCAAAGCTTTTTTATAATAAGCCTGCCTTGTGCATGTACTTGTATAAACTTTCTTAGAAATTGTTTTAGGGAGTTTAAAATTAATATGTCTCCTCAGGGATTGATAAAGAAATAGTATAGGTAATTACTATTCCAAGCACAATATCTGAAAAAAAGTTTACTAGGCCTGTGCTTAATCCCATTGACCAGGTTGGATCAACTTTTCCTAGTAATGCAAAAATGCCACTAGTTAGCGCCCATATAGTTATACCTGCAATTGTTCCCCAGTAAAGAAAATTAACTAATATCTTAGTTATTATTTTTGATATGATAAAACCCATTAACCCGCTAAATAAAATATATATAATCCAGCTAATGAAAAAATATATTCCACCTTGAATAAATAATATTTGTGAAATAACATCTGTGACACTAGAGTAAGATAAATTAATAGCAATTGCTAATTGATCAATTAGCAATTTTATAAAGCCTGCTATGACGCCACCTAAAAAACCAGCTGTACTCCTATGCATTAAAAATCCTCCTTGTTTCTGAAAAAATTAAAGCTTAGTAGTATTTTGCTTAATTTATTGCTGATTATACTAAGATCACAGAGTACCATATAAGTTTAATTATGTGTATCAATCTTCTTTAATGAACACATAATTAATAAGAAAGATATTATAATAAAAAGAAAGATGTGATTGTCTAATCTCAAGCAAGGAGTAAAATCAAATGAATGAAAATCAAATAAATCGAATGCATACAGGTAAAGGATTTATTGCTGCATTAGATCAAAGTGGCGGCAGCACTCCAAAAGCACTACTTCAATATGGTATTCAAGAAAATAGTTATTCTAATGATGAGAAGATGTTTGATTTGGTACATGAAATGAGAAAACGCATCATAAAGAGTCCTGCGTTTACTTCAGAATACATTCTGGGTGCTATATTATTTGAAGATACAATGTATCGAACTATTGATGATCAATATACAGCTGATTACCTTTGGAAACAAAAAAATATTGTATCCTTTTTAAAGGTTGATAAAGGACTAATGGAAATTGAAAATGGTGTTCAGCTCATGAAACCAATAGCTAATTTGGATGAGCTTTTAAAGAGGGCTATAGAAAAGAATATTTTTGGAACAAAAATGCGTTCGGTTATTAAAGAAGCCAATTCTCAGGGGATTAAAATATTAATTGATCAGCAATTTGAAATCGGTAAGCAAATAGCTGAATCTGGTCTATGTCCAATCATTGAGCCAGAGGTTGATATCTACAGCCTTGATAAGGAAGAATCAGAAAAGCTTTTAAAATTTGAAATTTCAAAACAATTATCAAAGCTTGACCCAAAAACAAAAATTATGCTTAAACTCTCGATACCTACGAAGGATAATTTTTATAGTGATTTGATGGATGATCCACATGTTGTTAGAATTGTGGCTTTATCTGGGGGATATAGTCAAGCTGAAGCAAATAAAAAGCTAGCATGTAATCATGGATTAATCGCTAGTTTCTCACGAGCTTTATCACAAGGATTAACTGTCCAGCAAACAGAGGAAGAATTTAATGCAATGCTATTAAACTCAATTAAGGAAATCTATGAAGCATCAATCAAATAATTTAGTGCTGTATCTTATTATGGTAATTTGATGAAATGCAAAAGGTTTAAGTGCTATAAAGATATAGTGCTTAAACTTTTTATTAAATTTTAACCTAAAATTTTTCATAAATATACTATCTTCATAATTGCTCCATATTTGAACAGTAAAATAAAAATATAAAGTTAAGATAAATAAGGAGTGATATACAATGAAAAAGAAAATTATGATTTTAGTATTAACAGCAATATTAACTGTAGGAGGTGCATCATTTGCATATGCTGCAAGTAACAATGGTGCAGTTTCTAATAGTTTTAATAGAACAATGATGAGTGCTCAAAATGATAATGTTGAGTCATCAGCTGACTATAGAGGAACAATGATGAGGAGGATAGGCTCTGAAGAACAGTCAAATGATAGTTATAATAAAATGATAGAAATAATGAAAAATAATGGATTGACTGATGAAGCAGCAGCTATGGAAAATGGAGACTTTAATACTATGAAGAATTTAATGTCTAATATGAGTACTGAAGATTACAAAAAAATGATAGATGTTATGCGAAATAATGGATATGAATCTATGGCTGATAAGATGGAATCTGTAGGTAAAGATAATATGGTGAAAATTCATCAAAATATGATGGGAAGATAAGAAAAATATATTATAAAATTATAAGAACTTAATATAATGACACAAAAATGAAAAAAATGTGAGATATAATTGATATATTACAATTGGAGGTGACTTGAAATGATGATTATACCTATAATTTTAATTACAAGTGTTATATTTTTTATGTACAAGTATCAAGAAAGTAATGAACTTAAGGTTTGCAGAGTTAGAGATAATTCTTTAAATATACTAAATGAAAGATTTTCTCGTGGAGAAATAAGTGAAGAGGAGTATTATAGTATAAAAAATGCATTAAACAGGTAGTAAAATATTGCCATGTAAGAGAGGAGTAAGCCCTT
>JAEZKY010000287.1 GCA_023435985.1 Bacillota bacterium
TCCGGGAAAATCGAAATATCATCCAAAGTTAGTGGTATCTCAGCTGCTGCTGCACGTATGTGAGCCAGTTCTATTAATAGATTGTTCTTATCAATAACTGCATTTTCACTTCCATTTTCAAAAAGCCAGTCTGGATTAATTGCTATATACTGGTCAAAAGGCAGGTTATCAAAAATTAAATAATTTGTACTTTCAATTCCACTTCTGCCTGCTCTTCCGCTCTGCTGCCAGAATGATGCCCTGGTTCCTGGATATCCCACAATTACAGTTGTATCAATTTTTCCAATATCTATTCCTAGTTCCAAAGCATTTGTAGATATTAGTCCACGTAAAACTCCATTAATCATTTTATTTTCAATTTCCTTACGCTCTAGTGGAGTATAGCCTCCCCTATAACCAGATATCTTATCTTTTAAGGATCCTCCAAAAAAGACCTCTGTTTCTAGCCTATCTCTTGCTTCCTTTAATATTACTTCGACATTTCTTCTTGATTTAGCAAAAGCAATAAAACTATTATCATTTTCCACTAAGTCAGGTATTAACTCAGCAGCAACTGAAGTTGACTGCACCTTACCGTAATACTTTTTATCATTCCCCATAATCTTTGGCGGCTCTATAAGCTTATAATTTTTCTTTTGAGCTGGTGAGCCATCTTTATGAACTTGTATGAATTTCTGTCCACAAACTTCTTCTGCTAATTCAACTGGATTTGCTATTGTTGCCGAGCTACATAGATATTGTGGTGCTGAATTATAATATCTGCATACTCTTCCAAGTCTTCTAAATACATTTGCAAGATGTGATCCAAATGCTCCTCTATAAGTATGAAGTTCATCAATTACTACATACTTCAAATTAGAAAATATGAAATCAAAACCAAATTTACTGTGATTCGGTAAAAATGCGGCATTTATCATTTCCGGGTTTGTTAAAATAATATTGGCATTTTTTCTAATCCTGCTTCTCTCATTTACAGGAGTATCTCCATCATATACACCTGCAGAAATTCTGCTTTCTCCAAAATATTCTAAGTATGGCATAATAGCTCGATACTGATCGCTTGCAAGAGCTTTTGTAGGATATATAAAAATTGCCCTTGCTAAAGGATCCGATAAAATTTCATTAATAACCGGTAACAAGAAACTTAATGTTTTTCCACTTGCTGTAGATGTGGTTATTACAATATTATGACCTTCCATTGCCTTTTCAAACATTTCTGCCTGATGACAATATAGCTTATCAATCCGCTCTTGAGAAAGATACCCTCGTAGTTCAGGTGCTAAATTGCTTGGATAATCCACATAAACAGCTTCTCTTTTAGGAATTGTTTTATTGTATATGATTAACTCATTTATATTCATAAGTATGGCTCCTATTCTGCTAAATTACTTAATATTATATAATAAAGCATAAATAATTACAGCTTAGTTTAATGCATAAAATAAACCAAGCCACAAAAAAACTAATTATAACATATATCCCTCGCACAATTTCATATTCCAATTACATAATCAAACTTAAAGTATTGAATCATATTTCTATTCCCATATGAGCCATTAAGCAAGTATTTATATTAAATTTTCCAAAGGATCCATGTGCAATTTTCTATATCGTATTTTATTTCAAATATTTTCTCAACTTCACCTATAACAGAATTACAATTAAATACAATCATTCTATTTTCTATGCTAGCACTTATAATTTTAGATATTTTTATTATTGGGTAGCTGCCATCTTCCTCTATTCTAAACTTCAATGGTTTTATTCTACCATCACTATCAAAATATGCTATTACTTCTATTTCCTTAGAAACATTTTTCATGTTACTAGCCTCCAATACGAACACATATTCTTACTAAAATTATACTTAATATGGATTCTATTGTAAAGAGACCTTATTTTGTTTTTCCACACATTAATACTTTAGAAGGCATAATTAAAGGCAGCTTAAATCTTTTAAATTTAATCTGCCTTTAATAATATTTATTTAGCTTGTAAAAACTCTTCATAAGTTTCTATTCTGTCCTCTCTATTGTTCATTTGTAACCAGTTATTATAATTTGTAATGTTAGCTTCTAGTTTCTTTAAATTTAGTATTGTTCCATTTTTCTTTTTGAGCTCTGCATACATATTAATCTTTATTAGGTTTCCCATTTTCATCATCTCCTTGAATAATTAAGATATTATTTACTTTAAACATACCTTATCATCATAACATTTTGTAACTATTATTTTTAATATTTATCTTTTGTTTATTACTTTTATACCTTTTATTTAATTTAATCTTAGCACATTTCTAATAAATATTCAATATTTATTAATAATAATTATTTGTTATTGATAAATTTAATGATAATAGAGATAATATACTGGCTCACCTCATCGTTGTCATTGTGTACTATCTCTATTTTTTTAAATTTCAAATTTACCAGCAATCGCTGCACTTTATACACTCAATACACTTTATGCAATCTAACGCCTTTTGTTTAGTATTTTTACAACCTTCTACTGCACCCTTTTCATAACCAATACGGTATCCTTCTTCTCGACCCTCTGTTAAACCTGCGCGCTGTCCTTTTTTATAACCTGCATTAAAAGCATTCGCTAAATCATCTGCTGTATAATATTTTTCGCACGATCTTATGCATTTTCTTTCGCAACTCATTCTTTTATCCTCCATAATAAATATCATATGAGGTTTTCACCTCTAATTTCATAATATGAGAACATACAAATATTTGCTCTATTTGGAAGAGAAAATTAAAATTTATAATGAAAGTAATGTTTTTACCTAAAAACATTGGACATACAACAATTAGCTAATTCTACTCGCCGCATAAATAAGATACTGAATAAGCTGTTTCCATAGCATAGTTAATATAGATAGACAAAAAATATCCTAAAATGACAACCCTAGTGAGACAAATATAATATATTTCACTAGGGTTATATATATTTATAAGTTTTTATATAAACAACATGTGTTAACATATTCTAGGCAACATATTTTCCTATAACTATAATGTTTCTTTAAGCTAAACTTTTAATTTTTACTTTGTTCACCCTGGATGCTTTTAAGAATAGCAATTTGATCTTGTATCTCTTCCCTTTCTACATTGATTTTTGTCCATTCCCCAACTAAATTTCCATAAGTATGCTGAAGGTGATCATAAAGATTGTCAGAATGTATATGACTTCTAGAACTTACTATAACAGTAAACGTCTTAACTTTATTAATATTATTGGCTGCACATATATTTTTTAATTCTTCTGAAATCTTACTTAATAAAATAGTATCATGCATATTTTCACTCCCCTTTTCTTTCATATACCTTATTCTTAATTATATATTTTTCTATTCTCTTCAAAATTTCTTTAGAAATAGCTTCTAATTTTTCTTGCAATACAGAACTTAATCCAAAACCAAATTCAACTTCTTCTATCTCAATTGCATAAACTTCTCCTTTAGTACTAGGATAATAAAGTTTTAATAGATCCAAAAAACTATACTTATGCTGAGAGTATCCTTTTTTCTTAAAAACATAGGCACTTAGTGGAAAGCATGTAATCTGTCCAGGCTCTTTTCCATAACATGCTGAATCCAAAACAAGAATATAATCATCTTCTTGTACATTAGAAATTCCATATTGAACATCAGTTTCAACATAAATAACTTCAATTCCTCTTTCTAAAAGTCTCTCTTCTATAACTCTTGCTACTTCAATTCCTATAGCATCATCTTTCATTAAAATGTTTCCCATAGCAATAACCTTAATGTTAGAGCATGCATTTTTGTAAGTATCTGCATCTTTGCTTTCAAAACCATTTACAGCTGTATTCAAACCAAAACCTCGACTATTTCTGTATCACCTGTACTTCCAATTAAATGAGTTGCACACGATACGCAGGGATCAAAAGATCTTACAATCCGTCCAATTTCTATGGGCTCTTTAACATTGTTTAATTTAGTTCCAATAAGTGCTCTTTCTACAGTTCCAGGAAGATTTGATTCATCTTTAGGCGATAAATTCCATACAGTAGGTGTTATGATATTATAATGATTGATAACTTTTTTATCTATTTCAATCCAATGTCCAAGAGCACCTCTAGTAGTATCTGTTAGCCCCACCCCATAAGCTTTTTCTGGAATATCATAAGCCTTTTGATTATTTGGTTTTAGTTCTATTCTTTCAGCAAGTTTCTTCATTATTCCTAGTATCTTTTCTGTTTCTAGCACCCTTGCAATGTTTCTATCCATGCATGAATGTCCATTTGTGTATTCTCCACTAACTATTAAGCGTGCTAATGGTCCAACCTCCATAGGTAGACCTAAATAACGAGGAGCTTTTATAAACGTGTATGCATCTGGCTTAGATAAATCCACTTCTTCTAACCCTTTGTCCTTTTTATACCAGGAATAATGAATTTGCTCTGTAATTTTATCTGGTTCTAAATTATATTTAATATTCTCCTTCACTACTCCTGGCTTAACATAAGTGATCTCTGGATCTTTATATTTATCAAACACTCCATAAGTCATAAAATATGGATATGATTGTCCTTTTTTAAAATAATCAGAATAATACTTAGAAATAATCTCTACATCTTCCTTCATTCTGGTTGTTACAAAGGATTCTATATTTTTAATGATACTTTTTATTTTTTCTAGCTTATATGCATCTATATTTACAGTAACTCCTCCTGCAAAAATCCCGTGATTATGAGGTGCCTTTCCTCCTATAAGTGCTAATCCTTCATGAGCTAATCTGCTAAATTCAATACTTTTTACGTAGTCCTGTTCTATTTTTTTATTTATTCTTTCTGGAAGCCTGAACTCAGTATATTGTTGTTCTTCCACTAATTTTATACTCTCAATTTTTGCGTAACTAGGCATGGAAAGTAAATAAAAATGTCTTAAATGATTTTGTATAAACTCAAAGCCATGCAAAAGATCTCGAATATAATTATCATTCAAACTAACTGTTATCTTAAGTGCATCTTCCAAAGCTAAAGTAGACGCCATAGAGTGAGCTGTAGAGCATATACCACAAATTCTCTCTGTAAAATATATAGCATCTAAAGGTGCTCTTCCTTTTAACATTTTTTCAAATCCTCTAAAAAGCAATCCACTAGCATCTGCTTTAGCAATTGTATTTGCATCTACTTCTGCTTTTATTTCTAAAAAACCGCTTATTCTAGTTACCGGATCTATAGTTATTATTCTTCCCATATCATCCTCCTTGTGGCACACTCAATAAAACAACCAATATGCTTGTCTATTGTTTTATTTCATATATCTAATACCTTACAAAAGGTTCCATCCCATCTGGGAATTGTGATTGTGCACATCCAATGCAATTTGTGTTATCTCCAATAGGCCAATTAACGTAGCCATTCCATTTTCTCCTTGGACAATCTGTTTTTGTGACAGGACCTCTGCAGCCTAATTTGAACATACAACCTTCTTCTCCAAACTTTTGTGCAAATATGCCTTTATCAAAAAATCCTCGTCTTGTACAATTATCATGAATTGTAACTCCATAAAAAATAAGTGGTCTTCCTTCATCATCTAACTCAGGCATGCCATAACCAACTAAATGTGCTATAGTTCCAACTACCCAATCTGGATGACAAGGACATCCAGGCAGCCTTATAACCTGACGATTTAAAACTTCCTGTACACTCTTACTTTCTGATGGATTCGGCTTTGCAGCAGATATACCTCCATGAGAAGCACAAGTTCCTACAGCTACAACATACTTTGCTTTTCCGCCTGCTAATTGAATTGCCTCTAATGCTGTAATGTTTTTCCCATTATAATTTGCCACAATGGTATAATGTCCATTTTCTTTTGTAGAAACTGCTCCATCTACTAATAATATAAATTCTGTATCTAGTGTTTCTAAAAATTTTTCAAATGCGAATTCTCCTTCTAAGCCCATAAGTGTGTTATTATAAGTAAAATTCACAATATCAGTTAAGATATCATAAAGTCCAGGATTTTCACTATTAAGTAAAGATATTATATTTCCTGAGCAGCCTGTTGCTTCTAGCCAAATAGCATTCATCTTTTTTATATTTTTATTTCCTATTGCTTTTGCAACATCATTTGCAAATCTTTTTGAAGTATGAACTTTAACTTTTGTGAGTGGACATGATGCTTTTCCACTAGTCAATTTAATTCCTCCAATGGATATTACTTTACTGCATTTTAAGTATTGAATTCTTCTTATCAGTTATAATACTTACCATATAAGCTTTTAAAATATTTTTGATATTAAAAGGAAGATATATAAACATCTTTTCAGTTAAAAGCTTATGATTATAATATTGTAAAAATGTATATAAACAAACTAAAAAAGAGATAAATTATTTTTTATTTTTCCCATCACCTAGTCACCGTAGAGGTAGGAAATGGTCTTGGCTCATTTAATAGAATTTCCTGCTTATTACTATACAATAAGCAGATTAGAATAAGATGCAAAAAATATTAGTCTAGCAAAAGTTCCATATACAGGCAAATAATTATACGCTATTACTAAAAACACTAATAAAAAAACTCCTACTGCATTTATTGTAGTAGAAGTTCTGAGTTTTCAAAAATATGTTTTAAGGAGAATTTCATCCCCTTAAAACTTTTCATATTTTTAAAACATTATCTATTTATTATAGTTATAATTTACATTTCAGCATTTTTTCAAAAGTTACTCTAGTTAATAATTTATATGAATATATTAAGGTTTAATATACGCATAACCTTCCATTTGCTTCTCCACAAGTTCCAACACTCCTGCTGAAACAATATATACAAAATCAATTAAATCTTCTTGTTTAATATTAAAAGCTTTTAATGCATTATTACATGCTACAAACTTAATTCCTTTATTGTTTAACTCTTTAAAAAAATTTACAAAGTTTAAGTCCGTTTCTTTACTAGAACTATTATATGCTTTCACTGCTTCAGCATTTGCTACCACTTCAATGTAATATTTATTATTACCTATAGCCTCTAATAAATTACTTGTATTTTTCAATACTAAATTCCATTTATTAAGTTCATCTATGTGAAATATAACTTTGTACTCCAAAACAACAAACCTCCTTTAATATACATAATTAAAGCTCCACATGTCAGCTTTATTTTTTTAACAATGTGGAGTTTAATACTGAATTATGCCATTTTATAAATGAGCATTAACCTTATTTATTATATTTTCTTTAGGCATAAAACC
>JAEZKY010000312.1 GCA_023435985.1 Bacillota bacterium
TATTACATTAGATGATGAAGTAAGTGGAGATACTGATCATAAAAATCTATCTGATTATATAACAAAGCTTAAAGCTAATTTTGATATGCTTGATAGATTTTTAGAAAGCTCAGTTTTTTATGCAAAAATTCTAGAAGTCGACTCAGAATATAAGGAATTCAAATTTAGAACTATTCCATTAAATGTTGGAGAACTAGTTAATGAGCATATGCTTAAAGATGTAAAAAGTACGACTTTTTTATCAGCAACCTTTAGAATAGAAAATTCATTTAATAAGATAAAAAAGCATTTAGGTCAGGAAAAGGCCAAAGAATTTGTCATTCCACCAACTTTTGATTTGAAAAGAAGGACAAAAATTTTTGCATTAAATGATGTTGGCAGATATGATGAAGCGTCCTATATAAAGAATATTTCTAAATTCATATATGATGTTGCGCAAAAAATAAATGGTCATGTACTTGTATTATTCAATAATAATGCCAGAAGAAATGCTGTAAGTGAAGAATTGGATTTAATTACAAGAGGATCTAAAATAGAAGTTCATACAAGCAAGAAATCTGTAGCAGCTTTAAATGATAAAAACAGACAGGTTATAATACTTGGAAGTAAGGGATTTTTTGAAGGTATAGATGTACCTGGAGATGCATTAAGCTGTGTTATGTTAGATAAAATACCTAATTATAGCCCTGAATATCCTATTCTAAGAGCTGTAACTACATATCAGAAAAAAGGATATCAGGATGTAAATTATCCTCAAGTCTGCATAAAAACTAAGCAGATATATGGCAGACTAATTAGAAGTACTTTTGATTATGGTTATTTTATAATCTTAGATCCAGGTCAAAATTCATATACTATTAGAAATCTTGAAAGAGATCTTGGGGGGCCGAGTATTGAAATTTCATCAACCTCTAAAATACTTTCTGAAATGAAATTTGATTATAACAATTGGCAAAGAAGCAATATTAATAAAATTATAAACTATATTAAAAAGACAAATAAGAATATTCAAGAGGAGTTCAATATCGAGGCAAAGAAGCATAAGATGTTTTGGAAGCTATCAAAGGTTGAGAATGGGGAATATTTTTTTGAGAATATCAATTTTAAGTTGAATGGAAAAATTTAAGAAGCAAATTTACATACTTATTTTAAAGTATGTAAATTTGCTTCTTCTTTTTATAAAATAAATATCATTGTATTTTGGCAAATAATTCAAAATCAGCTATAGCTTAACAATAATATGTGATATAATACAATGTTTAAAATTGTAATTATAAGAACATATAATAGATATAAGAAATTTGAGGATAAAAAGTGAAAATAAGTACATAATTGTGATAGAAAAGGATTATGTAATGGTATAAAATGTAAATAGGAATTTAGAGAAAATTATGGTCAAAGGAGTTGGATGTTATGTTCTATTTATATTCATTATCAATAGGATTTAGTTTTATAGTTTTAATATTATTTTTAATTAGAATACTCTTAAATAAGAAAAATATAAATTTTAAAAGTAGTAAATATAATAAGAAGCTGTTCCTTAGTTTAATTGTTATAGCTATTGTTCCAATAATAAATGTTTTTTTCACCATATCAGGTGCATATCTATCATTATTAATGAAGAAAGATAAGTTCATTGAATTTATGAATGAATAGTTTTGTAGGAATTATCGTATCGCGGAATATATAGCACAAAAAATTTATATAAATATAGAGAATAGCATAAGATTTATTAAATAAGGAAATCATAAAAATAAGATATTGAGAAAGATAAAATAATTTAAGATTACTGTAAAGAGGGATGTGTTTAAAGGAAATGGTAGAAAATATAGCTCAATTATTAGTGGAGTATAGAAATACAAGGGAATGCCTAGAAAGTGGATTAAAATGGCTGCCTCAAAATGAATATGCTAAATCTAAAATAGAGGTAATAAATATGATTATAAAAGACTTAGAGCAATTAGAAGAAAAATTAAGTTAATATATAATAAACATAGGAAGTTAATATTATATTGAAGATACCACCTATAAAATAGTTTATAAATCATTGATATAAGAACTGCCTCAAAATGAGTTACATCACTTTGAGGCAGTCTTATATTTATACAATAGTTTATATAAATACAAATTATTTCTTCATGCACATAGAGTCTTGAATATGCTCTAAACATTCCCCAAATCTTTGGAAGTGAACAACTTCTCTTTCTCTTAGAAAAGTTAATATTTCTTTAATTTGAGGTTCATCAGTTAAGTGTATTAAATTTTCATAGGTAGCTCTAGCCTTTTGCTCAGCAGCTAAATCCTCATGTAAATCTGCAATAGCATCTCCTTTTGCTTGTATATAAGTTGCTGTCCATGGGTTCCCGGTTGCATCTGTATAAAATAGAGCTTTTCTATGATCAGCATAATGTCCAGCAAGGCCAGCTTTCTTTATTTCCTCTATAGTTGCATTTTCCATAAGTTGATACACCATAGTGGCAATAATTTCAACATGAGCCATTTCTTCTGATACTATTGCTTAAAGGTAGAAAAATTTGCCGTGGACGTTCTTTATTAGAACCTACTAAGATAATATCTAAAATTCTTGTTTTACTATCCCAAAGAACATATTTAACAAGGCTTCTAATTAATCTTTTTTTATCTTCAAAGTTTTCAGTAAAGTCATAGAATTTTTTGAAATTATCTAAAGTACTTAATATCTCATCTAAAGATTCATAAGTATTTACAATTTTACTAGTGGATAATGATAATTTATCAATTAATGAATCAAGTTCATTATTTCTGTCAGTGAGTTTTCTTATTTCTGCTTTAAATGGTTCAAGTAATTCTGGATCGTTATCAAGATACCCCATTTTTATTACTAAATTGCTAATAGATTTTTTATTGTTTTCAATTTCTTTTGCAAAGTTAGCAATTTTAGATTTACTATTAATTTTGAGTATATTTTTCTTTTTAAGCTCCTCGTAATTTTTTATTATATCATCATGAGTTAATGATTTTAGGGTGGTTACTACATAATCTTCAGCATCATATGCGTTTAGTGAATCATTACTACACCTATTAGGGTTAGAATTTCTTAAATTACACGAATAATATCTGTAAGAATATTTACTACCTAAGTTTTGTCTGGGAGCCATGGAGGATTGGCATTCTTTACACACAACTAATCCAGATAATAGAGCTTGTTGACTTGTACCGTTTCTATTAGAGGGATTAGAATCTTTTATTTCATTAGCAATCATTTGGCATTTAATCCAGGTATCACTAGAAACTATTCCTGAGTGTTCACCAACAGATATAATCCAATTCTCAATGGGAGCAAAGCTTCCTTTTTCGGTTCGTCTATTGTAAGACATTACCCCATTAATACCGTTTATCTTTTCATATCCAAATACTTCAGCATTATGTTTTTTAAAATAATCTAATATGTTTTTATCTGCAATTGAATAAGTAGGATTATTAATAGTCTGTTTAACTAGGTTTCTTGAAAAAAGAGAGCCTTTTTTGCTAAATATTCCCTGAGATTCCAACAATCTGCTTACTTTTTGATAACTCTTATATGTTATGAATAATTCAAAAACAAGTTTAGGAATATAGCTTTCAGTAGAGTTAACTTTAAGAATATGTTTTTTTTTATTTTTACCATTCAAATTGTTATTAATAGATTCAATAGATTCATAACCAAGTGGAGGAGGACCACCAAGCCATCTTCCAGTCTTTGATAATTCTCTTAAATTATCTTTTATACGCTCCGCAATAGTTTCTCTTTCAAGCTGAGCAAAAGTAGCAGAAACGTTCATCATAGCTCTACCCATAGCCGAAGATGTATCAAATTGTTCCCTGATTGAGATAAATGTGGTATCATATTTATTTAATATTTCTATAGTGTTTGCAAAATCAGCAACATTTCTAGATATTCTATCAAGTCTATAGCAAATAAGATGGGTAAACTTTTTTGATTTTATATCTCTAATAAGTTTTTGAAATTTAGGTCTGTTTGTATTACCACCAGAAAAACCTTCATCCTCATAAATTTCATATTCAGTTATGCCAATATTTTTAGCATATTGTATACACATATGAATTTGATTTTCTATAGATTCTCCTTTATCAGTGAACTTACTTTTACGAGAGTATATTGCTGCTTTCAACTTAGATCAATCCTTTCTAGAGTTTATAGTAATTAAAATTAAATGTCTATTTATAGTTATCTTATTAGTAGTGTATACGATAAATGACCTAGCATAGATATTTATAAGGATGTAATTTTGATTATACAATTATAGCTTTTAGAGAATACTTTTGTTATTAGATGCTAATGTATGCTTAACTAAATTTAAAAAATATCTATTAAATTTAAAGAGAAATCATTAAGCTATATAAGAATAAAATGTTAATTTGAAATGTATGTTATAATAATAATATTCTATTGGGAATGAGTGGAATATATAGTACTGCTTTTTGAGAGGAGTAAAAATAAGTGTATAGAAATAAAGGCAAAGGTATAAAAATAATTGTTACATTTCTAATAATATTATTTGTATTTCTAATTGGACTTAATTATTTAAGAAAGCAAAATACAACTAAAGAAATTAGCTACAAAGAGTTCATGAGTCTATTAGATGAGAATCAAGTTTCAAGAGTTATTGTAATGGATGAGGAAATAAAAATAACACCAAGAGATAATTCGAAATATAAAGGTAAAACTCTATATACACTTAATATGGATGATGGAAATGGAAATTTGGTATCTAAGCTTCAAGAATTAAATGTGAATTACGATATTGTAACACAAGTAAAATCTACGATTGGAAAAAAGTTGATTTCATTAGTTATTATTCTGTTGTTTGCATATTGTATTTGGAAGAATAAATCTTTGAAAAAAGATAAAAGAAAATTATTAATTGAAATAAGGAATTTGGAGAATAAAAACAACATTTAAGCCAATTTCTAATATTTTAAAATACAAAATTTAAAAATGGTATAATACAAAATATGAAGATTAAATGTCATATAAATTTAACAAAAAAATTAATTTAAGTATTTTAACAAAGGAAGATGTTGTGTATGGTGAAATAATATCTTTCAAAAGGAAAATATTAACACTTGCATATTGCACTTCTAAAAATGTAAGGGTCTTTTGCTGCTAATAAATAACAGAGAAAATAATTAAATGTAAATGATTAACAATTTGTTTTTCTTATGATATAGTAAATTTAATGATTAACTAATTATCAATGAGGAGAGTTTATAATGATTACAACTGATCAATTGATGTTTTTAAAAGAGTGCGATATAACCAATATATCGAAAGTTATTGACAAAAATGACATATCTCAATTTGTTGAGTGGTTATCTGAAAAAAATGATAAGATAAGGTATAATTCATTGTTGCTATTAGAAAAACGCTCATTATTTTTTAGTGATGTGTATCCTTTTTGGGATATATTTAGAGAAAAGCTTAGAAATAAAAATTCATATCAAAGAGCTATTGGATTAAAGCTTATTGCTGATAATGTAAAATGGGATATGGATAATAAATTTGAAGAAATATTTGAAGAATATTTTGATTTTTTAAATGATGAAAAACTAATAATAATACGCCAAGGATTAGAAGCAATAAAAAATATAATTCCATATAAAGAGCAGTTAAATAATAGGATTGCAAATAAAATTATGTCTTTGAATATTTGGAATCTTAGAGAAACAATGAGAAAACCTATATTGATGGATATATTGAATGCATTAATATTAATTAAAAAGAATCAGATAAATGATAAGATAGAGAAGTATATTATTAATGCTATTTCAGGTGGTGTTCTTGATCAAAAAACTAAAAAAGAAATTGCCTCAGCTTTACAACTGCCTTTCATATTTTAGGAATATAATAAGTTTTATGATACCTCAATATTCAGAAATGAATTTTAGGTATTTTTTTATTTCATAAAATATTAATCGGTAAAAATTCAGATGTTTAGGAACTATTTTTAATATATTTGAATACCATAAAAGCAAATATTATGGAGGGATAGCATGAAGCGTAGGCAACCTATAACAGTGAGAGTTCATTATCCAGAAACGGTAGAAGGAATAGAACGGCTAAAGAAGTCCCAAGCAGAAGTTACGATTGATATTTTGGAAAAGCAGTTAGGAGAAAAAAAAGTAGAAGAGATATTTGAATACATGAAAATGAAAACTCAACAAGTTTAGTATAAAGAAATTGGAATTTTAAAGTTAAAATTAAGATAAAATTGGGCTGCAAATTGTTAATGATTATATAGTAGGGTTAAATGGTGGGTATGTAAGAGATTAATAAAATATATGCAGTATGTAGTTGAATATACATACTGCATATATTCTTATATGAAATAATTAACAACGAATGAATAACAATCATATTATAGGATAATATATTGACTTTATAGTTAAAAAATTAGGAAAGGAATTAATATGAGGCAGAAAAAAGATCATAATCACAAATCGAAAGAAGCTATTAATATAGGTAGTAAGTTTTCAGTATATAAAGATAAAAAAAACTACAAAGATGAAAAAGATCATCCTTCTATTAACTCTACCTATAAGCAGAAATCAAACCAAACATCGAATAATCAAGCATCTGTGTCAACAATTCCAGGACCACCTGGGCCTCCAGGACCACCGGGACCACCTGGACCTCCGGGAATACCAGGACCACCTGGGCCTCCAGGTAGAGCAGGAACATCAGGATTCCCAGCGATTCCGATTATTACAACACCTCAAGTAGTTGCAGGTCCAGCCGGATTGCCAGGACCACCTGGACCTCCGGGAATACCAGGACCATTAGGACCTCCGGGTCCACCAGGACCACCTGGTGAAAGCTACTGTAAAAATTCGGTGAAGTATGCAGTATATACAATTAGAGAAGCTAATCCAAATCAAGATATATCATTAATTTCAATTAGCAATACCAAAACAGGCATAATAAGTGGATTTCAACCTAATGGGGATGTGGTAAATATAATAGAAACCACTACAGAAAATACTATATATGTGTCCTTGTGTAATGTTATTTTCATTACTTTCCCAGATGAGCCTAATATAATTGAATTACCACAATATGATCATGATACTATTTCGCAATGCCATTGCAATGAAGATGTTGAATCTGCAATAAAAACTATTTTGAATAGTTTTGACTTTCCAATAGATATTGAATTGATAATTAATCTTGTAGATGCTTCAAATACTTCATACGAAATCAAAAAAGTATATGGCATATGCAATGGTATACTTTGGGTAGAATTTACTAATACAGTTGAAAGAAACAGATATGGAGCTATACCATTATCTTCAATTTTCAGTGTATTCCAAAGAAGAACTATATAGAATCAATATTTGAAAATTTAGTAAGGGATAAATAACAAGAAGTTTATCTCTTACTATAAATTAGTAGGATATTTAAATTACTAAATAATTATAATGAATTTCTCTCATCCCTCCAGGTTTAATTCCAACTAATGCTGCAGAGGTGGTTTTGGCAACTGGAAAGTTTGAAGTATCTGCAATACGTACACTTCCACCAGATGTTATTAGTGGTTTTTGAGCTAGCAATTTATGATTATAACTTTCTGGTATAGTTCCATATGGTGACTTGACTGCTTCACTTTCTAGAGGTCCGGGAAAGTTATGTTTCTAGACTGCACAAGATCAGGAATGAAAATTATATCTTAAATCTTAAGTTTATACTTGAAAGATTTGAGATATAATATTTATTGCAATAAATATGCAACACACATAGTTATTTTACAAGAACAAAATAGTGACTATAATTATATATTGAGGTATAGAATAAAAACTCTATAATAGCTCATTAGTAGAACTCTTCCAGATTTTATATAAGAACACTTTTTAGATATCAACACTACCATGGAAACATATATCATATAAAAAACTATACTAAGATATATGTATATATAAAATTATGAATTATTCAAATGATTATCTTATATTAAATTTAGATGTACAAAGGAGTTGTATTAGATGAGAAAATATTTTAATTCTACTAGATGTACTAAAGATTCATGTGAGTTATGTAGAACAATTAATGCAGATCCAATAGATATGGAAAGACATGGTGCGAAATTAGTGACAGCAAAAGTAAAAATAAATAATGTATGCCTTGGAAAAAAAGTTGCTGTTGCGTGTATTATATATGATCAAAATAATAAAATACTTGCATTTAAAGGTTTTAGTACAACGGCATCTAGAGATGCTAGCGATGTAAATAAATTATGCGGGACTATTGAACGCGAGATATTATTTGTAATTCCGGAAAATTACAATTGTGATCTTGATAAATTAAATGTTCGTACCAAAGCAAACTATATATATCCATGTGAATAAACTAGGTAACAATAAAAACACTTGTAGGATGGATAAGTAAGAATACTATCTCACAAGTGTTTTTATCGTTAAATTAAGTATAGAAACAAATACACATATCCAGGTTAAATAAACAAATTTTTATACATATGTTATAATTTATGCATTAATATGATAATATTGAATATAATATTATTTTAGTTTTAGATTATTTTTAGATAAAATTTAGTAAGTGAGATATGGTTGTGAAAATAAGAAAAAATTACGACTCATATAAGAAAGGGACAGAGTAATGGAATTAGAAAAGAAAATTAGAAGTAAAATCGCCATTTTAATAGTATTAGCATTTGTGCTTTACATAGTATTTAATTATTGGAACAGTATTACAGATGTATTCACAGAAGTATATGACTTACTTTTTCCATTTATTTTAGGAGGATGTATTGCATTTATTCTTAATATTCCAGTTACATTTTTTTCTCAAAAACTATTACACTTTTCTAATAATGGTGTAGGAAAGATAATTAGAAAGTACAGTACAGCCATTAGTATAGTGATTTCATGCGTTATTATAATAGTGATTTTTACGTTAATTTCAGCTATTATTATTCCTAATATTATTGAAACTATTAAAATATTACCGATGGCTTTTGATAGTTCAGCAATAGCATTCCGAAAATGGCTAGATAGCAATAGTTGGCTATCTAATAATTTCATGGATTTAGTTAATAATATGGGAATTGATTGGAATAATATTTTGAATAATGTAAAATCAGCTGTTTTTAATGGGATGAGCTCAGCATTACTATCAACACTAGGAGCAGCAACTGCTTTTGCAAGTACTACTTTAGAACTTATATTGGGATTTATATTTGCTATATATGTGTTGGCGGAAAAAAGAAAGCTAGGAATTCAGTTTAAGAAGGCGTTATATGCTTTTATGAAAAAAGAAAAAGTAGATTCTATTTTAGCTATATTAAAATTTACAAGTTTAACATTTTCAAATTTTATTATAGGTCAATGCACTGTATCTGCGATCTTAGGAATGATGTTTTTGATCGCAACCATGGTACTAAGATTGCCATATGCGTTGGTAATCAGTATATTAATTGCTTTTTTATCTATTATTCCTGTATTAGGTTCAGCTATTGGATGTGCTTTAAGTGTATTATTGATTGTAATGGTTAATCCTATAAAAGCAGTTGTTTTCCTGATTGTTTTTTTAGTAACGAAACAAATAGAAGACAATTTAATTTATCCTAAAATTGTAGGAAATTCAGTAGGACTACCATCTATTTGGGTATTGGTCGCAATTACCTTAGGTGGTAAATTATTAGGCATAGCCGGTATGATTATATTCATCCCACTTTCTTCAGTAGTTTATGTTTTGCTTCGTAAAGAAGTATATATAAGATTAAAGAGAAAAGGTTTGAGAATAGAGTAAATTTATTTGTAAAATAAAAACATAATAAAAGAGATAAAATAAGAGCAAATAGAATTATTTTGATCAAATAATAATTCTTAGTTTATATTGAATGTTTTATAATAATATGTTAATATAAAAATATCATATACTATTAAAACTTTTAATATTTTTCAGCCAATATAATTGAAAAATAATAGTAATACTCAATAGAAATATTGTCTGTTACTATTATTTTTTTTATTACTCATATTATGATTTATTAAATAGAAATACTTAGTTAACTTTTAGTTCTGAAAATAAATTATGAGTATAAAAATAAAAGTTTTGGTAACAAAAGTGAAGAAAATGAAATTTTATAAAATAAGTACCTTTTAAGCATAATAATGGATGTTTAAAGAAAATTGTAACTATTTATTAAATTATTATGCTATTGTTATATTGTAATAAGTATAATTCCCTAGAAGATAAAAAACAGAAATCTAGTACCAAAAAATAATGGTAGTTAGCATTAGAAATATTGCTTACTACCATTATTTTTTATAAATAGCAAAGAGAATTTAACTATTGTCTTAGTTTCTATTATATTCATAATAAAAAATTATAATTACAATTCTAGCTGGATAAGTTTTTGGTTTACTTCACGTTAAATATCTAATTTTAGATTAGTTCTAATTATATAATTTATTTTATATTTTCTTAAAGAAATAGTGGAATTTATAGCATAATTAGTTAATATAAATAATCTATTCTAAAATAAATTTAATTATAGAAAGGAGAAGTTTTAGTGTTAAAAAATATAAAGAAAGCAGTCAAGCAGTCTGGAAAAAATACAAAGGAAGCAGCTAATGCTGCTAGAAGAAAATCAATAGATGAAGCTAAGGCTAATATAGAAGCAGGTGCAAGGGCAGCTAGCAGATCAAAAGAAAAAGCAAGAAGAATGGCAGAGGAAGCACAGAAGAATGCTAAAGAAGAAGGGAAAAAACAAGCAGAGGCAATGGTAGAAGCGGCACGAATTGCAGAAAAAAAAGCGAAGGAAGCAGCTAAAAAAGCAGAAGAGGAAAGAAGAATAGAAAAAGCTAAATGATAAATAAAAAAAACTTTCAATCATTATGAGGTATGTTTATAAATAAAAGACTGGGAAAAATGACAAGATCATTATCCAAATTCAGTGAGAAGTTGGTCTGTTAATTGGGACGTAATAAGTTTTAATTTATATTAAAAATAAGGTATATAGCTTCTAATTGAGCTATATACCTCACCAAGTTATTATCATAGAAAGCTATTTAAAGAAAATTTTTCGCATACTCTTCTTTTCTTTTAACAATATTTACGGATATTGTTCTTACCTTTATGTCATTGCTGCATCTGTGCCTATATCAGTTAATAATCCTTTTGATTTGCCTGTTGGCATTGTATAGCGTTGATCGAGATATCTTAAAGCAGCACTTAACTCTCCATCAGGACCACCATATTGTGTTATTAAATATTTGGCCATGGTAAGATCTTTGCATTTAAGATTTACAGGATATTCTAAGGTTTTTACATAGTACCACATAAACTCATATTCCTCCTATTTATAATTTTCCCATGGCCAAGGCTGATTTACCCATGCTTTTGGATTTTCAACGAAAGCTGAGCCGAAATTTGTTAAAGGGCCACAATTTTTTTCATAGTCATTAATTAGATTAGTTAATTTGCAAGATACCTTATTGTAATCTTCTTTAGCGTTTATGTCCTCTGGAAAATTATCAAGGAATAAATTAAGTTCTACAGCACAAAATTGATATATCCTTATACTATTTAACAGATCTCTTGGATTCATATAATATCACCTCTCATATTTGATCTTTTTGTATTCATAATTTGGGATATAGTTCTTTTCGCAGCCATATTCGCATCCATGTTCATGTTCATGTTGATGATGATATGGTCTATAAAGATCCTTAAATATTGTTCCTTTAGAAAATCCTTCTTTGCAGGAAAATAGATTTTCATATTTTTGAGGTAATATATATGCACGAGCATATTCTTTTTGTTTACACATACAGTCATCATGTCTGTACATAAGGGGTTCACTCCTTCATTAGTGGCTTACTTACTTAATAATTAATTTATGCATGATATGAAATTATTGTGATAAATAAAAAGGAGAATTTTGGATTTTTTTGCAGGTGATTGTTATATAAAGTTATATAAGATGACTAGTTTAATTATATAGGACCTTATTCAAGTATTTTATTTAAAACTTGACAAATAACATTTATAGTAATATGGTCAACACATGAGCAAAATTTTAAAATTTTCTTTTTAAAGATTTTAGGAACCTATATTTAGAAAATAAATTATTAAGAGAATAGGAGAAGATTATGAAAAAATTGCTGGTTGTGATTGATTATCAAAAAGATTTTGTGGATGGTGCATTGGGATTTAAGAAGGCTGAGACTTTAGAAGAAGGAATATATATAAAAGTGAAAAAGTACTTAGACAATGATAATAAGGTATTATTTACTTATGACACTCATTTTGAGAATTACTTGGAAACAATGGAAGGAAAAAGCTTGCCAGTTCCACATTGTTATATTCATACTGATGGGCATGAATTATATGGAAAATTGAAAGAATTTGTGGGATTTGCAAATACTATGCATTATAATAAGAGTGCTTTTGGAATAGCTCCAAAAGATATGCTTAAAATAGCTTCAGAACTTGGAGAAGATTTGGATGAAATCGAATTTGTAGGTGTTGTAACTAATATGTGCGTTATAAGCAATGTTATAATATTTCAAGCTCAATATATAAATGCTAATTTGACTGTCGATGGAACACTTTGCGCAAGCTTTGACGAAAGTTTGCATAATAAGGCTCTAGACGTTATAGAAGCACTTAGTATAAAGGTAATGAGATAATATCATTAATAAATATAAAACTCTAACTATATATCTTAACCTTATGCAGTCCGGCTATTTATTTTAATAAAACATTAAAATAAATAGCCTTTTTAATTTGTGACAATAAGTATATTATAATAGGTGAATACAGAGAAAATAGGTGATTAATTAGAGTTATGTAAGGAGATTAGTATGGACGACAAATTAGTTAAAAAATATTATGATTGGTTTAATTCATATGTTAAGAAGTTTTATGGAGAAGATAGTGTAGTAAATCAAAATATAGAGCTTAAAGCGAAACATACTTTGAACGTTGCAAAACATTGTGTGAATATAGCTAAGTCTCTAAATTTATCAGAAGATGAAATTAACACTGCAGAAATAATAGGTTTATTTCATGATGTAGGGCGATTTGAACAATTTAAAACCTATAAAACATTTAAGGATTTTATATCTGTAAATCACGCATCTCTTGGAATTAAGGTTTTAAAAGAAAACAAGGTATTAGATGAGTTAAAAGAATGTAGAAAAAAAACTATTATGAAGGCTATAGGTCTTCATAATACGAAGGAACTGCCAGAAGCATTAAACGAAGAAGATAAGGTGCTTTGTAAACTGATTAGAGATGCTGATAAGCTGGACATCTTTAGAATAATTGCTGAATATGAGCAAGAGCGAAAAGAGAATCCCAATCCTGCTTTGGATAATTTACCTTTTACATCAGGTTATAATAGTGAATTTTTAGAAGATATTATCTCTGGAAAAAGAATTAGCAATTCTTCATTAAAAAATTATAATGATAGGAAATTATATGAATTAAGTTGGATAAAAGATTTGAATTATTCTGCTTCTTTTAATTATATAAAAGAGAAAAAAGTTTTAAAAATATTAATTAACTGTTTGCCAGAAAATGAAGAGATTAATCACATTTGTGAGCATCTCAAGCAATATATAGAAAAATTTAGTGTAAAAAAAGAAAATATCTAAAGTTATCTAGTGTAAGGTATTAATACTACTTTTGTTAACATTTTTATAGATTATAATTTGCAGTATTGGTTAATATATTACTGCCAAGCAAAATTTATTTAATTTAAGGGAGGTAGATATATATGTCTTCAAATAATAGTGGAAGAAACAGAACATTAATACCAGAAGCAAAACAAGGTTTAAATTCTTTAAAAACTGAGGTGGCTTCAGAAATAGGATTAAGCAACTATGAAAGCACAGATAAAGGAAACCTTTCTTCAAGACAAAATGGAAGCGTTGGCGGTTTCATGGTTAAACACATGATTGAAAGCTATGAACAAGGCTTAAAATAATAAGTAAGCTAAAAGCATAGCAAACAACTATTTCTCCAAAAGCTGTGATTCCTTTCCTCACAGTTAATAAAGGCTAGTAGAACATATATATTACTATAGTATATTTATTCTACTGGCTTTTTTATATTGAAAATAAGCGTTTTTCGTAATAGTATCCATTGAAGTCAAAAGTTATTATTAATTATAAATTTTAATGTTAGATACTTTTTGTTTTAATTGTTTGACAAAATATATTTAAGAGTATATAATTTATTTCGTAAACGAAATATTCTAAATCGAAATATTCTAAAACGAAATAAATTTCAAGGAAGTGGAAAATGTGGAAGTTATCAATGAAAGTATAGAAGTAGCAAGATTATTTCAAGAAGTAATGGGGCTATTTAGGCATAGTATGAAAAAAGTAATTAATGAAACAGGTATGTCGATGCCACAAGGTATGATTATGGGGCTTTTAGGCCACAATAAGAAGATGAAAGTTACAGAATTAAGTAAGCATCTTAGCTTATCAAATAGTACAGTATCTGGACTTATAGATAAACTTGAAGCACAAGAAATGGTTATTAGAGAACGAAGTAAAGAAGATAAAAGGGTAGTATATGTGAGTATATCTCCTAAATTTGAAGAACTATATAAAAATTTTCATAAAGAAATAGAAAAAAATATTGAAAATATATTAAGCAGGGGAAACACAGAAGAACTTAATAAAATTTTTGAAGGATTATATATTTTAAGAAAGCTTTTAAATGAGCAGGAAAAATCATGATAATTAAAGGAGGAGAAGCTAATGATAAAATTGTTTAAATTTTTAAAGAAATATACAGTTCATATAATAGTAATAATTTTATTGATTTTTACACAAGTACTTGCAAATTTATATTTACCTACATTGATGGCAGATATAGTTGACAAAGGAATTGTTCAAAAGGATGCAGTCCAAACAATTTCATTTTTAGGGTATAGGGGAGAATATAAAGGAGTAGATTATATTCTAAGAATAGGGGCTATTATGTTGCTTGTTTCTCTAGGTGGCGGAATTTGCTCAATTTTATCTTCATTTTTATCATCAAGAACAGCTATAGGATTTGCTAGAATAATTCGTAGCAAGTTATTTGCGAAGGTTGAAAATTTTTCATTACATGAATTTGATAAGCTTGGAACAGCAACTTTAATAACAAGAACAACAAACGACGTTACTCAAATTCAAACAGTAATGGTAATGATGTTTTCAATTATGCTTTTTGCGCCATTGACGGCTTTAGGTGGAGTTTTTATGGCTTTAAGAGAAGATAGAACTTTAACATGGATCTTTGCAGTAGTAATTCCTTTACTTGCGATTATAATTATGCTTACATTAAAATTTGCAATGCCTTTATTTAAATTAATGCAGGTAAAAATAGATAAATTGAATTTAGTATTACGTGAACACCTTACAGGGATTAGAGTTGTTCGTGCTTTTAATCGTATTAGCACTGAAAAAATTAGATTTGATGATGCTAATAAAGATTTAATGGATAATGCTATAAAAGTAAATAAAATAATGGCAATTTTAATGCCAATAATGATGCTTATTATGAATGTTACAACAGTTGCAGTAATTTGGTTTGGAAGTATAAGAATAGATTCTGGCAATATGGAAGTAGGTTCATTAATAGCATTTATGCAATATGGAATGCAGATTTTATTTGGATTTTTAATGCTTGGTATGGTATTTATAATGATTCCAAGAGCTCAGGCTTCAGCAGTTAGAATAAATGAAGTATTAGAAATGAAATCAGAAATTTTAGATCCTGAAAAGCCGGTATTAAATGAAAATGAAGGTGGCTATATTGAATTTAAAGATGTAAGCTTTAGATATCCAGGTGCAGAACAAGAAGCTATTAACAATATAACATTTAGTGCTAAGCCAGGAGAAATAACAGCTATAATAGGAGGTACTGGCTCTGGAAAATCAACATTAATAAACATGATACCTCGTTTTTATGATGTAACTAGTGGAGAAGTTCTTGTGGATGGCATTGATGTTAGAAGTATGAGTCAAGAAAGCATAAGAGCTAAAATAGGATTTGTTCCTCAAAAAACAGTTCTTTTTTCTGGAACTATTGCTGAAAATATTAGATATGGTAAGGACGATGCTACCATGGAAGAAATTAAACATGCAGCGGCTGTAGCGCAAGCTGTAGATTTTATAACAGGAATGGAAGATGGCTATGATCATGTTATAGCACAAGGAGGAAGCAATGTATCAGGAGGACAGAAGCAACGTTTATCTATAGCACGTGCTCTTGTTAGGAAGCCAGAGATATACGTTTTTGATGATAGTTTCTCTGCACTTGACTTTAAAACTGATGCAAAACTTCGTGCAGCGTTAAAAAACGAAACTTTAAAATCTACTGTTATTATTGTTGCTCAAAGAGTCGCAACTGTTATGGATGCTGATAGAATTATAGTTTTAGATGAAGGTAGAATTGCTGGTATGGGAACTCATAAGGAACTATTAAGTAGTTGCGGGGTATATTCAGAAATTGTATCATCACAACTATCAGAGGAGGAATTGTCATGAGTGAAAATAATAATAAAGGAAACAAAAGACAAGGCGGCTTTGGTGGCGGGCCAATGGGTTCCTTTGCTCGTGGGCCAGTTGTAAAAGCAAAAGATTTTAAAGGAACACTAAGAAGGCTTTTAAATTATTTAAAGCCACAAAAAATGAATTTTATATTAGTTTTTATATTTGCCATAATGAGTACTATATTTAACATAGTTGGACCTAAAATATCAGGTAATGCCATAACTAGATTAGTTGAAGGGATAGTAGGGAAATATACAGCAATGGCTCAAAATGCTGAATTACTTAAGGCAGGAGGTTCTGCAAATATTCCAGTACCTGGTATAGATTTTCAGTATATAGGAAATATTCTTTTATTACTCCTTGGATTATATTTAATAAGTTCACTTTTTGCTTTTCTCCAACAATATATTATGGCAGGTGTAGCTCAAAGAACCGTTTATAATTTGAGAAAAGAAGTCGAGGATAAAATTTCTCGTCTACCTCTTAAATTTTTTGATTCAAGAACTCATGGTGAAATTTTAAGCCGTGTAACAAATGATGTTGATAATATTGCTACAACTTTGCAACAGAGCCTTACACAACTTATTACTTCTTTAGTTACAATAATTGGAATTGTTATAATGATGTTAACTATAAGTCCTATACTTACATTAGTTGTAATTTTAACATTACCTCTTTATATTGGTATAACTACTTTAATTGCAAAGTATTCTCAAAAATATTTTGCAGCTCAGCAAAAAGAAATTGGAGCTCTTAATGGTCATGTAGAAGAAATGTATACAGGTCATAAAATTGTTAAAGTTTTTGGTCATGAAAGAGATTCAATAAAGGAGTTTCAAAATATTAATGATAGACTTTACAAAGCTGGATGGAAGGCACAGTTTATATC
>JAEZKY010000137.1 GCA_023435985.1 Bacillota bacterium
AACTATGATAATGCTCATAATATCAGCATTATCGCTTATAATTAGTTTTTTTAATTTAATAGATTTACCCTTTGATGCAGCTTATATAGCAATAGTTTTATGTGGCTTGCCAATTATTAAAGAAGCAGTGATTGGACTTGTTACTGAGTTTGATATTAAAGCAGATGTGTTAGTATCTATGGCTTTAATAGCATCAGTAATCATCGGTGAAATATTTGCAGCAGGAGAAGTTGCATTTATTATGACTTTAGGCGCACTACTTGAGGAACATACTGTTGCAAAAGCTAAATCTGGAATTGAAAAATTAGTTAATTTAACACCAACAATAGCAAGAGTAATTGTTGATGGAAAAGAAAAAATGATTAAAGCTAAAGATGTTTTAGTAGATGATATCATTAAAGTCTTACCAGGAGAAACAGTACCAGTCGATGGGATTTTAATTGAAGGAGAAACGTCAATAGATCAATCTGTTATGACAGGTGAATCTATGCCTGTAGATAAGAATATTGGAGATGAGGTCTTTAGTGGTACTGTAAATCAATTTGGAGCCTTCAATATGAAAGCAAGCAAAATTGGTGAAGACAGTTCACTCCAAAGAATGATCCGTCTTGTAAAATCAGCAGATGCAGGAAAAGCAAAGATTGTAGGAATGGCAGACAGATGGGCTACTTGGATTGTCGTAATTGCATTAATATCAGCAATAGGTACATGGCTTGTTACAGGTGAAATTCTTCGTTCTGTTACGATATTAGTTGTATTTTGCCCTTGTGCATTAGTTTTAGCAACGCCAACAGCAATTATGGCAGGCATAGGAAATGCAACAAAATACGGTATTTTAATTAGAGAAGGAGATGCTCTTGAAAGATTATCAAAAGTTAAGAAAATTACTTTTGATAAAACAGGAACTTTAACGTATGGAAAGCCTAAGGTTACTAAAGTATGTACCTTTGACAAAGACATATCAGAACAAGAATTATTAAATTTAATGGCCAGTGTTGAGAAATCTTCTGAGCATCCACTTGGAAAAGCAATTGTAGAATACTATAAGACAGTATCGAAGAAAGAATTTAAGAAAGTTACAGACTTTAAGATGGTAATTGGTAAAGGGGTTTCTGGAAAAATAGATAATAATAAGATAATAGCAGGAAACAACAAACTGTTACAAGAACATCAGTTAAGCTTAAGTAATGTTCAAGAAACTTTAGCTGCTGATTTTATAGAAAAAGGATGCACAGTTGTGTACATTGCACAAGATGCTGATATAAAAGGTTTTGTAGTTTTAGAGGATGTATTAAGAGAAGATGTTAAAAATATAATTCAAAAAATTAAAAAATTAAATATAGAGTCTGCATTAATTACAGGTGATAATAAAAAGACAGCAGAAAATATAGGAACTTTATCTAGTATTGAAAAAGTATATTCAGAATGCCTGCCAGAAGATAAATTATCTATAATTGAAGATTTTCAAAAAAATGGACAACTTGTTTCCATGATCGGAGATGGGGTAAATGATGCACCAGCGTTAAAGAAAGCTTTTGTTGGAATTGCCATGGGTGGGATAGGAAGTGATATTGCTGTAGATGCAGCAGATATAGCTCTTGTAAATGATGATATAAAGTGCATCCCACATTTATTGGAGCTTTCAAAGAGAACCATGAAAACAATAAAAATTAATCTTATATTGTCAATGACCTTAAATTTTGTTGCAATTATATTAGCTATGACAGGTATTCTAAATCCAATTGTAGGAGCACTAGTACATAATGTAGGCTCTGTTATAGTTATTTTACATTCAGCATTATTATTAAAATGGAGAAGTTAAACAAAATGAAATCATTAATGTTTTGTTTCTTTGATATTTGTTAAAATGTCAAAAGACAGTAAGTAACAAATGCCTATATATAAATTTTTTAGTTAATTATGATTTCATATTGGGATTGTATTTAATGCAGGAGAAAAAAGCTCATCAGATTCAAAATCTGATGAGCTTTTTCAACAACCTGGGCATACAATGTATGCTCTTTTACTTTTGACACATCTAGTTTTTATTTTGTATTGTTACCTATTACTTTTAATAAAGATTTATCACCAGAGGTATCTTCACTCATATCCCAAATCATAACTCCACCAAAGCCATTACCTATTTGTGTTTCCTTAGCCATGGTTGTTGCACCAACATAAGAGATGCCAGCATAAGAATCTACATTCCAAGCATCTGGGTATTCTGAGATAATATCTTTATATGCTATTTCACCACTGCTTGAATTACCGAAAAATGGAACGCCTAAAACAAGTTTATTTCTATCTACACCTTTATTTACAAAGCAATTAAGATTATTAATTGCCTCTTGATAATTTCCATAAGCCATAAGATTTACTAAATCAAGTTTTTTTACTGATGAATCAGGGAAATAATCAGTATTGTCATCATCTTCCCACTTAGCTACCGCAGAGCTTAATAATTTACCTTGAGGTTTTAGTCTGGAAGAAAGTGCATCGATAAATCCTCCCCAGTTTAAATCTAAATTTTGGTAAGAATTTTCTTCAAGGTCTACATCTATACCATCTAATTTGTATTTATTCATATATTGTACAATTTTATCACTGAAGGCTCCACAATTTTGCGGTTGAATTAAATTTTTATAATTTGGACTGCCTGAAGCTCCGCCTAAGGATAAAAGTACTTTAACATTAGCTGCATGAGCTCTAGCTACACATGCATTGATATCAGCATCTGAAACACCAACTGATAGATTTCCTGAGGAATCTGGATTTGCAAAGGCAATACAAATATGAGTAAGAATACTTAAATCAACAGTTTTGTAATAATCAAAATCCCAATCTGGTATATAACCAATAACATTAGGTTTTGTAGTTGTTGTGGTAGGAGCTAAACTAAACCAGTTTAAGTTTACCGAGCTACCTGTTGAATATACTCTTAGGGTTTGTGTCCCTTCTGTAAGGGAGACTTTAGTGGATACTGTTGTCCAATTCTGCCATCCACCTGTATTTGGAGGAATGATTATGCCAAGGATTGTACCATTCTTTTGAAGTTGTAAAGAACCTCCAGGGTTGCTTCCGGAAACTCTAAAATTCATCGTATAAGTTCCTGAACTTGGAACGTTAACGGTATAATCCATCCAATCCCCAGAGTCAATATGACCAACATCTGAACCACCTTCAGTGCATGCTTCAGGCGTAATGCCATTCATGCTTGTGTAATTTTCAGCTTCGATTTTTAGTGAAGTTGGATCAGAAGGAGATGTTGGAAATGAAGGAATATCATCTGTAGTATTTGTAGCTAAATACAAATCATCAAAATAATATGTACCAGAATTCCATTCACCAATCCTGATTTCCTTTATTTTGCTTTTATCTATACCAGAAACTGAATTTAATGGAAAAGCAATTTTTGTCCATTGATTTTGTACAGATTTAGCACTTGTCCATCCGCTCCATGTAGCATTATTTGTATCAACAAAGGTTACTTTAATTGTATTAGCACCTTGTGTATCTTTGACAGAGAACATCAAATAGTTACTTGAGGAAGCATCTATTGATGAACCACCTTGTGGTACTATTTTTACACAGTTTGATGTTGTTCCAGGATCTGCTGATGTTCCAAAAGTCATTTTAACACTTTTAGCTCCACCTGAATTTGCACTGCTAGCATCGGATGTTACAGAAGTATTAGTACCAGCCGTAAAGCCAGTGCCACTTTCAAAGTTCTGATACCAATTTGATGTAGTATCAGCATAACTAATTGTTGGTACTGCAAGACTCGAAAGAGATATTGCAGTGGATAAAACTATACCTATTATTTTTTTGCTAATCATATTATTACCTCCATTTAAAATTTTTACATTATATATAATACGAATGCTATTTCTTTTTCAAGTGGGTCAAATCTAAAAAATAGTAAGTTGTATCATTTGTATGCAAAACAGGATTTAAGAGTAATAAATGATGATAAATGGGAGAGAACTCAGAAGAAAATACAACAAATAAAAAAACATACTACAAGGTATCTAAACCAAGTAATATGATGATTTACCCAAATTAATGGTGCCGCTGGTTGGATTCATAAGGAGCTTGTTCACTAATATGTAGTAATTTTTAAAAAGCCTACAGTTACGCCATTTTATATATGTACAAGTAGTTTGAATTTTTAGTGGTTTTGCATGCCGTAGTGGAAAAAATATCGCTTATAGCTAAGTGATATCAATGCTTGAAAGAAATTAAAAAAATAAAATTAGATTTATAATAAAATAATATATACTATTTTATTGGTCAAGATAAAGTTCAAGATGAAGATATGAATGAAACAATTAAACTTTATTAGAAAATGACAGATTAAAGAGGAATTTTATAGATAAACATAATAGTAAAAATATTTATTAAAAAATAAAGGGGACTATATAGCAACCTTGTGAATGCCATAGATATCTACCTAGGCACTTATTATTTAACTGACTTTAATTTTATAATAGGATTTTAATATTTAAGCTTTTATTTAAACAATATTATACGCATGTTTTTTGAGAGAATGTGCTAAAGGATTAAACTTATAACTGAGGTTATTAAGTACATAAGCCCCATAATGATTATTCTATTAAAAATAATTGGAAAAGTAATAAGTAGAGATATAAAGCCTCTATTTCTTGAGAACACGCCTATGTTGTTTGTGGAACTTATTATGCTTTCAGTATATCGTTTTTCAATAGTTTTTTTCATAGCTATACTTTCAGCTAATGTTAAAGCACCTAAGGATTCCAATACTTCAAATACACATCTCCATGAAAGCGCACTTAAAATCATAGCACAAATAACAAGTGAAATTATTGGTGATAACATTGCCGTTGATTGAACTAAAGCTAAAACAGTTACAAGTTTCCTTCAACAATAAATAATAACAGTTCTAATTTGCTCTAAATTGAGATTCAAAAGTTTTAATAAATTCTCTTAATGTTGAGGAAATATATCCTTCACTTCTCCAAATTAAATTTGGAGTTGTAGTCCAAGGATCATTTTTGATTGGAATGACATGCATAAATTCGCCTAACATATTATCAACCATTGAATTTGGCAAAATTGTTGCACCCAAATTGCTTAAAATCATTTTTAAAAGTAAACCTGAGTCATGACATAGACATGAAACATTTAACTTTAGTTCTTTTTTCTCGAATTCACTTGTGATTTTCTTATATAAGCTAGTTGAATCTGGTGCATTAAGAAGAAGAAGTGGAACAGTGGAAATTTCTTCGAGAGAAATATGTTCTTTTTTCCATTCGAAATCTTTAGAAGCAACAAAGACACACTTATCTGGTTCCAGCTCCTTGGTTATGTAACCTTTTGTATCAAAAGGTCGTGCTGAAACAACTAGATCAATTGTATGATTTTTTAATAAATCCATTAGATGAGATATATTCCCTTCATGAATTTCAGGAATAATGAAGGGATACTTTTTACGGAAATTTTTTAAAACAGGAAGCATAATTTCTGAACAATAAATAGTGGTACCAATTGATAATTTTTTTGACATTTGCAGATTATATTCTTGTACTTCCGTAATAGCTTCATCCATTGTGTAAAGTATTCTTCTAGCATTCTTTAAAAAAATTCTGCCTTGTGGAGTAAGTGACATGCTTTTTTTGTTTGTACGATTAAAAAGAGTGACTCCAAGTTTGTCTTCTATTGTTTGTAGCTGTCGAGATAGTGGTGGCTGAGCCATAAATAAGCGTTCGGCTGCTTTTGTAATACTACCTTCTTCTGCAATTACAACAAAATATTTTAATTGACGAATATCCACGATATAGTTAACTCCTCTCTGTTATACCTTAAAGGTATTAAAACATACATTATTGATATTTTCAATGTATTTTTTTTTAGCTTATAATAATAATATAGAAACAAAAAAAAGAGGTGACACATTGAAGGTTATAGTATCAATTACTGGAGCAACAGGATCAATTTTTGGAATACGTATTCTAGAAATATTAAAAGATATTAAAGAAGTAGAAACCCATCTTATATTATCAAGCTGGGGAAGAAAGACTTTGGAAGCAGAAACAAACTATAAAGTAGAAGAAGTAGAGCTTCTTGCTGATTTTATATATGAAACCGCAGACCTTGGAGCAAGAATCTCAAGTGGATCATTTCAGGTAGACGCTATGATTATTGCACCATGCAGCATGAAAACACTTGCATCCATTCGGATGGGGCTTGCAGATAATCTTGTATCACGTGCCGCAGATGTTATTTTAAAGGAAAGAAGAAAGTTAATTCTTTTAACAAGAGAAACACCTCTGAATACAATTCATTTAGAAAATATGCTTGCATTGTCTAAGATGGGAACAATTATATTACCACCAATGCCAGCATTCTATAATAATCCTCAAACAATAAATGACATAGTAAATCACATTGCATATAGAACAGTGGATCAACTTGGAATAATTCTTCCTAATTTAAAACGTTGGGATGGGCGAATATAAGAATAGGCTTAAATTACTGTCTGATATAACAAGAAATGAAGCAGATATATTTCTGTTTTAAATAAATACCATATAATTTTATGATAAATTTGGAGGTTAAAAAATGGTTTACAGAGATTTAAGAGAATTTTTAGAACTATTAGAAAAAGAAAAGCAATTAATTAGAATAAAGGATGAGGTTATGCCTGAACCAGACCTTAGTGCAATCGGGAGATGTGCCCCAGATATGGAGAGTGCACCTGCAGTTTTTGTAGAAAATATTAAAGGGTATAAAAATCCAGTTGTGCTTAATGTTCACGGATCCTGGCAAAATCATGCATTAATGCTTAATATGCAAAAGGATACTCCAGTCAAAGATCAATTTTTTAGATTAAAAGAGCTTTGGAGTAAGTATCCTGTGAAACCAGTCTGGGTTGATAAAAAAAGTGCTCCAGTAAAGGAAGTTATAATAGAAGAAGATATAAATCTTTTTGATGTACTTCCGTTATTTAGAATTAATGAATTTGATGCTGGATTTTATCTTTCAAAAGCACTTATAGTTACTAGAGATCCTAATAAACCTGAAAACTATGATGAGCAAAATTGCGGAATATATCGTATTCAAGTAAAAGGAAAAGATAAAGTTGCAATTCAGCCGTTGCCATTCCATGATATTGCAGTTCACTTAAGAAATGCAGAAGAAAAAAATGAAAGGCTTCCAATTGCGATATGTCTTGGTAATGATCCAGTTTTAAGCTTCATGGCTAGTACACCAATTGCATACGTACAATCAGAATATGACTTTGCAGGTGCCCTTAAGGGAGAAGCAATTGAACTTACAAAGGCAGAAAACAGTAATCTTGATATTCCAGCTCGTTCAGAGGTTGTACTTGAAGGATATATTGAACCAAGAGTAAGGGAAATTGAAGGGCCATTCGGTGAATTTCCAGGAAGTTATTCAGGATCACGTCTTCAGCCTATTGTAAAAATAACTAAAATTACACATAGAAGAAATCCTATATTCGAGAACTTATATCTAGGTATGCCTTGGACTGAGATTGACTATTTAATGGCACTAAATACAAGCATTCCTCTTTATGATCAAATAAAGAGAGATTTCCCAGAAGTACAAGCCGTAAATGCTATGTATACACATGGTATAGGTGCAATTGTATCTACAAAATCTCGTTTTGGAGGGTATGGAAAAGCTGTTGCAATGAGACTTTTATCAACTCCTCACGGAATGTCATATACAAAGATTGTTATTATTGTAGATGAATTCGTAGATCCATTTAACTTAGAACAAGTAATGTGGGCTCTTACAACAAGAGTACGTCCAGATAAAGATGTATTCAAAGTTCCGTATGCTCCAGGTATGCCACTAGATCCATCTTCAGAGCCTGCAGGAATGCATACTAAGTTGGTTATTGATGCAACAACGCCAGTAGCACCTGATTTTGGAAGAGATACAGAGCTTTTAGGAACTCCAATAGGGGTAGAAAAATGGACAAAAATTCTTAGAGATTTAGTCAAAGAAGGAGGTAACAAATAATGAAATGTCCTAGATGTGATTCAGAATTAGTAAACGTAATGGTAAAATCACCAGTTGGTCATGCATGGGAAGTATATTTATGTGATACATGCAAATTCTCATGGAGAAGTACAGAGGGTGAAAATATAACGGACCCAGAACAATATGATAAAAGATTCAAATTAAATTCAGAAGAATTTAATAAATTAGATCAGATTCCTCCTGTCCCACCATTGCTAAAAAACAAATAATGATTTGTAAGTTTAACAATATTAAGTTATATAATAGCTATTTTTATAAATAGTTATTATATAACTTAATATTGTTTGGAATGATATAGGGATTCTTTTGCAATGAAATTGCAAATGCATCAATAATGAGCTACATTAGGATGAGTCAAAATAAATTAAAAAATAAACTTGTGCTTAAAGATGAACTAGAAGACTTAAGAGAAAGGCTCAATAATGAAGTAGTCAAAATTTCAACTTTACTGATAAATATTAATATAAGAATATATTATTGATAAGTAACTAACTCTATTATATTATAGTTCCTTATTTTAAAAGCTCTAATGGGTAAATAAAATTATAAATTCAAAAAATTAATAGAAGTAGTAATAGATATTATAAAAGTAGGGAGGAAACTAAGGTGAAAGAAATTTCTTTAAATGTAGGAGAAGGGAAGTATAAAATTTTTCTTAATGCATTGTTTTGTGGAAAGGATATTTCAATATGCATTTTTGGAGGAGATGTACCTCATATCGGTGCAGTTGCAGTTGCGGTTCCGAGAAAAAGCCTGACAGGAGACGGTAGTAATTCAGCAAGTGCCAGTGTGATTTGTATAACAGGCCATAAAGAGGATGAAATGGCTAGGCAGATTGCATTAGATTTTAGTTCTAAATTTATATGTAAGGTTACAGTTTCAGCTGGAGTTCATATCGATGATGCGAAAAAGAGTGATATTGAAGTGTTAGATGGAAATATAAAAAAAATTATAGGGAATTTAGAAGAGAAAATAAGTAAATTATTAAGTGTAAATTAAAGGGTAATATGCTAAATATTATATGATTGGTATTTTACGCATCAATAAGATTTTAATTTTTATCTTATTTCAGTTACTTCAGGCGAGCTAAATAAAAAACAAAAACTAAATAAGTTTTTAATGATAAAATTAAAGCCGAAGCTTATAAATAAATATTTTTCACCAGAAATAAAGCGATCTGAAATAGATAATATTATTGATATGAGATATGTTTATCAGTATGACACGTGTGGAAACTTGTGTGTTGCTACAACAAAAAAATATATAGAAATCTTTAATTTTAGATACTTCTTCAAGCATTTTGTTTTTATAAATGAGGGAGATAAAATTTGTAATAAACAGTTAAAAAATATATTAACGTTTCTGTGGTTATTGATATGGGATGCAAGAGCATAATAAAATAATGTTTATGATGATAGGATACTAAATAAAAATAGTATCCTTTTTTATTGGAATTACACCAGTTTCATTTATAAATAAAATGTTTGTCGTTGAGAATTAAGCTAAACAAAATTTAAAAGTATACCTATCTCAAATTATATATTATAGAATATTTATCTATAATATATAGATAAATCCATACGAACAAAGCTAATGATTATTTTGTTATTTAAATTATAGGGTCATATTTAAGTAAATATTGAAACGATAATAAATAAGAAAGTAGAACTTTCAACTTTAGAGGATTTACGGGAATGTTAATAATACAAAAATTTTGTCTGTTTAGAATTGTATTATTGAATAAATAATGCAGTTATATGCCTTTAGAAACTACAAAGTGTAAATATGTGTAAAAAATGTGAAATGATAACGTTTTATTTCATTTAATCTAATTTTATTGTATATAGGGATTGTTTTTATAATATACAGTGCTATGATACTAGCATATAATGATTTACTATTTAATCATTTGACGATGAAATGTCTTCGGCATTAAATTTAAAGTATTCATTATAGAGGATAACAATAGGTTCTAATATTTACTGATTTTTAGAGTATATAAGTTGCAATAAAAACTTTTTATTTGATTGCTTTGTATAGGCTTAAAGCTAAATAATAAATATAAATTATTTGTTGAGACTTATATTCATTGAGTGATTAAAAAATAAAAAGTTGTGGATGAAATCAAAAAAATGTTAATTACAGTCTTGAACATTGTTGTATATAAGTGATTAGAATCAACATTGTTAAAAAAATAACAATGTTTTTGTTTTAGGAACTATGGGATTAAAAGATTTTCAAGTTTTTTTCAAAATCAGTTTTGAACCTATTGAAATATGATTCATATCTAGCTTTAAAAAGTTAGCTAAACTAAGGCTTGATGAATTCCACAAACAGCTAAACTAATATTTATAAAAAATTTAGGAGGGTAAAATGATGGAACAGTTAGGAGTATTTGAAACAGCAACAGAGGCATGCGTAGCAGCTACAGTTGCACAAAAGGAGCTAGTGCTCAAATATACACTTGAGGATAGGGAGCGTTTTATAAGTAATATTCGTAAGAATATTATTAGTAACATGGAAATGCTTGCTGAGATGGAATTTGATGAGACAGGTTATGGCAGAGTAGAAGATAAATTAGCAAAGAATACAGGTGCGGTTATGCTATCTCAGGGTACAGAAGCTATTCCACAAAATATGTATGCCTCTGATAAGGGACTTACAGTAGAATATTATGCACCATTTGGTGTCGTAGGTGCTGTTACACCTGTAACAAATCCTGTTGCTACAGTTGTAGGGAATGGTATTGCGAATGTCGCAGCAGGAAATGCAGTTGTATTTAATGCTCATCCTTCAGCTAAGAAGACTTCAGCAAAGGCAGTACATTTAATAAATAAAGCTGTTATTGAAGCTGGTGGACCTGGTAATTTATTTACAATGCCAGCAGAACCTACTTTAGATTCACTTAATGAAATTATGGTGTATCCATCAGTTAAATTATTGATAGGAACAGGTGGACCTGGAATGGTTAAAACTCTGATGCGTTCAGGTAAGAAGGTTATTGCAGCTGGGGCAGGTAATCCACCATCAATTATTGATGAAACAGTAGATTTAGCAAAAGCAGCGGCAGGAATTTATGAGTCAGCTTCTTTTGATAACAATCTGCTTTGCATAGCAGAAAAAGAGTTGTTTGTAGTTGATACTATATTTGATGAGTTTATGAAAAGGTTAGAATCAGTAGGAGCTTATCGCGTAAATGCGGAAGAAGGAAAAAGATTAACAGATATTTGTGTTGTAAAAGCATCAGATGGTAGTTATGCTGCAAATAAAAAGTATGTAGGTAAGTGTGCAAATATAATTTTAAAGGCGGCAGGTATAAAAATTGATAATGATCCTAGAATAGCTATTTTTGAAGCACAGAATGATGACAAATTAGTTCATACAGAGCAGATGATGCCTATTATACCTGTTGTTAGGTGCAAAGATTTTGAAGAAGCAGTTGAAAGAGCAGTTGCAGCAGAGCATGATTGTAAGCATTCTGCATCTATTTGGTCAAATGATATAAACAGAGTAACTGCTTTTGGAAAAGTTATAAATACAACTATTTTTGTTCAAAATGGAGGGACAATGGCGGCATTTGGTATTGGAGGCACTGGAACTAATGCACCGACTATTGCTACACCAACAGGTGAAGGTGTAACAGGACCCCAATCATTCGTAAGAAGAAGGAGGTTCTGCATGGCAGGTGGCGGAAATTACCTTTTATAACAGGATAAATAATAAAGAAATGCTCTATTAAAAGGTTATCAATATACAAGGAGTGATACGAAAATGCAGATTGAGAATTTTCAAGATTTGGTTAAGAATGCTCAAAGTATAGAAAAGAAAAGTAGGATTGCAGTGGTGGCTGCTCATGATAAGCACACTCTACAATCTATAGTGAAAGCTAAAAAAGATAATTTAATAATTCCTATATTGATAGGAAATGAAATGGTAATTGTAAAGATGTTGATAGAATTAGGAGAAGATTCTAGAGAATATAGAATTGTACACGCAAGAAATATTGATGAATGTTTGGTTATTGCAGTTGAAATGATTCATAAACACATTGCAGATTTGCTTATGAAAGGGAAACTTGAAACGTCTACTATGATGAAAGTAATCTTAAAAAAAGAGAATGATTTGAAAAAAGATAGAACTATGTCCGTAGTCGGCTTTTTTGAAACTGAGAAGTATCATAAATTGCTTGCTGTAAGTGATGTGGCAGTTAATATATATCCGGATGTGGAAAGAAAGAAGGATATTTTGTTAAATGCAGTAAAGATTTTAAATTTAATGGGAGTAGAAAATCCAAAGGTAGCTCTTTTGACAGCAACAGAAAATATAAATCCTAAGATGCCTGAAACTGAGCATGCAAGTGATTTAAAGCAGATGAACCAAAATGGAGAGATACAGGGGTGCATTGTGGAAGGACCTATTTCCTTTGACTTGGCAACCAGCAGGGAAGCAACACGAATAAAGGGATACGAAAGTCAAGTTGCAGGAGATGCAGATTTATTATTGATGCCAGATCTTGTTTCTGCAAACGTATTAGGAAAATGCCTGACAGGATTTGTAGGTGCGCAGACTGCTGGCTTATTAGTTGGTGCAAAGGTTCCTATAATATTAACATCTCGTTCTGCTGAAGCTTCTGATAAGTACTATTCAATTGCACTTGCTGCCTGTGTGGAACAAAATTATTGATTTGGGAAAGGATGGGTATATAATGAAAAACTACGTTATTTTAGCTGTAAATACAGGATCAACATCCACAAAGATTGCTGTATTTGAAAATGAAAAAAAAGTGTTTAAGAAAAATATATCCCATGATACTGATAAATTAAAAAAATTTAAGCAAATACAGGATCAATTAGGATATAGAAAAGAAATAGTTGAACAGGAACTTAAGGATCATGGGATTTCTATAAATGATATTGAGATTTTTGTAGGAAGAGGCGGAGGTTTGGTACCAATTAAAGGTGGGACATATTTAGTAAATAGTAAACTTATTGAGCATGCTAGCAAAGGAATATCAGGACAGCACCCAGCACAGCTGGCATCTCAGATTTGTAATATTTTTGTGAAAAAGTATGGTGGAAGAGCTTATGTTGTAAATCCGCCTGATGTTGATGAATTTGAGGAAATTGCAAGAATTACTGGATTATATGGTGTATACAGAGAAAGTAGAGTTCATGCGTTAAATCAAAAGGAGGTTGCATTGAGATATTGTAATGCAAATAATAAAAAATATGAAAATAGTAAACTTATAGTTTGTCATATCGGAGGAGGAATTTCAGTAACAGCCCATAATAATGGCAGGATGATAGATTCTAATGATATTATTAATGGTGATGGACCTATGACGCCTACAAGAGCTGGCGCATTACCTACTACAAAGGTAGTAAGAATGTGTTATAGTGGAAGGTTTACAGAAAAAGAGCTGTACAATAAATTGACCAAAGAAAGTGGTTTGATTGATCATCTAGGAACATCAGATATTAGAAAAATTGAAAAGCGTATTATGCTAGGTGATAGATATGCAAAACTGGTATATAATGCAATGATTTATCAAATTGGGAAAAGTGTAGGAGCCGCTGCTTGTGTTTTAAAAGGAAAAGTAGATGCAATTATTTTAACCGGTGGAATAGCGAACAGTGAATATTTGGTGTCAAAGCTGGATGAATATATTAGTTGGATTTCTAAGATCAAGGTTATACCTGGAGAATTTGAAATGGAAGCGCTGGCAGCCGGAGCTCTTAGAGTAGTGCGTGGTGAGGAAGAGGCTATATTATACACAGGGCATCCTATTTGGAGTGGAGTTACTGCTTAAAAATTGTTAAAAAGATATTGATATTTCATGACTATATTTAGACGCTTTTATAAAGAAGTATTTTCTTTATTTATATATATGTTACAAATTGTTTTCTACATCTGGGCATATAACATGTCTATTGTCTGAGTAGGAAACATTGAAACTGTCAAGATTTTGTAGACACAAAGTTAAGCGATTTTTATGAATTCAATTCTTCAAATTGGAAGGAAAGAGATGTCCCAATGAAGAATACATTCTTTTAGTGTTATAATAAATTTTAATATATTTAAAGATTTCCTATTTGAGCTTGTTCAGGTGACTTGCAATGAGCATCTTGAATAAGTTCTATCTTCATTGTTCTATAAAATGATTCAATTACCGAATTGTCAGAAGGATTTCCTTTTGTACTTTCACTATGAATGTCATCATATCTTTTCAATAATGTTTGGAATCTTCCAACCAAATTGAGACACTTGGTCTGTATGTACTAAGGGTGTTGTTTTCCGTATGCTTGTATAAATGCACCTATTACAAGAGTATTTTTCATTCTATTTCTATTGTTCATAGACCATCCAATAACTTTTTGTGAATATATATCCATAAATACTGCAAGGTATAAAGTACATTTTATTGTGTAGATTTCAAAAAAAGTTGAATCAAAATAAAAAACAGAATAATACTACAGCTTTTTTTATGTGTTTCCCATTTCTGCAATTTTAATAGACGATATTAGTGCATCTATTTCAAGTGAATCATTTGGAAATACAACGGGAAAATATATTGAAATAATGATATATAAATTAAATAAAAATTTAGGAGGTTTTTTTAATGAACAGGATAAAAAGTTTTCGCGAGTACATTGAGAAATTAAAAGATATTGGTGAGGTTAAAGAAATTCAAGAAGAAGTTGATTGGAATCTAGAAATGGGAGCAATTATCAGATGGTGCAATGAAAATGGTGCACCTGCACCACTTTTTAATAAAGTCAAAGGTATAGAAAATGGAATGCGTGCTTTAGGCGCTCCAGCTGGGGTAAGCAGACAAAAAAATTTATATTTATCACGTTATGCATTATCTATTGGCATGGAGCCTAGTGCAACAGGTAAAGAAATACTAGAAGAGCTAGTTAAAGGATACGATAAAAAGCCAGTTGAACCTAAAATTGTTTCAAATGGTCCGTGTAAAGAAAATATATTAATAGGTGAAGACGTTGATTTATTTAAGATTCCAGTGCCATATGCTCATGATGGCGATGGCGGCCGTTATATTAACACATGGGGAACAATTATTGTGCAATCTCCAGATAAAAAATGGACAAACTGGTCAATTGCTAGAATTATGATTAAAGACAAAAAAACTATGGTAGGCATGGTTGCAGGAGGTCAACATATTGGAAAGATACGAAAAATGTGGGCAGACATTGGCAACGATGCACCATTTGCTATTGCCTTCGGTACAGAACCTATGATTCCCCTTGTGGCAGGATCAACATTGGTTGCTGAAGGAAAAAATGAAGCAGATTATATAAGTGGTTATTATGAAGAACCTATTGAGCTTATGAAGGCGGAAACTAATGACATACTTGTGCCTGCTAATTCAGAAATTATTTTAGAAGGTACTTTATCCACAAGTGAAACAGCAATGGAAGGACCTATGGGAGAATACTCTGGTTACCTTATAAAGAACTCAAAATCAGAAAAACCTATATATAATGTGACTGCTATGACTTATAGAAATAATCCTATTTATCCTGTTGTAATAGCAGGAGCACCAGTTGATGATGATCATCCAGTAATGGGGATTGGAGCATGTGCTGAAATCCTAAATAGTTTAAGAAGGAATGAAATTCCGGCGACCATGGCTTGGATGCCTTTTGAAGCTGCATGTGCTTGGCTTGCTATTACAATGCCTATGAAGTGGAAAGAGATGATGAAGTGTGACACAAAGGAACTTATGAAAAGAATAGGGG
>JAEZKY010000056.1 GCA_023435985.1 Bacillota bacterium
AGATAACGCAGGTCATCTTGAATGGCTTTCTTGAAAATAATGAATGCCGTAGATATCTACCGAGGCACTTATTATTTAACTGTCTTTAATTTTATAAGAGGATTTTAATATTTAAGTTTTTATTTAACAATATTATACGCATGTTTTTTTGAAAGAATGTGCCAAAGGATTAAACTTATAACTGAGGTTATTAAGTACATAAGGCCCATAATGATTATTTTATTAAAAAAACTAGAAGAAATCACAATCATGCCTATACATCCAAATAATGTTAAAGCACAATTTATAAGAGAAGACGCCGCACCAGTTTCTTCAGGTATCTGGTTCAGCATTATACTTGTCGTTTGTGGACGAATTAAGCTTCCAAAGAATGATGCTGGTATTAATGAGATCATAAATATAACAGGGCTTAAATTACCAGTTATAAACATTGAAAATCCACTAATAGCCATAACTATGTATGCCATTGTTATATATGGAATCTTATTATAGTGCTTTGATAATTTTACATATGCTAATGGTCCTAGAAGAAAGAAAACTGCATTTGCTGCAAAATAGTAACTATATACTTTGGGACTTAATCCAAAACCATCAACAAAAATATAAGAAGATGCTGATATAAATGACATAGATGGAATTGACATAATTGAAAAGGTAATAAGTAGAGACATAAAGCCTTTATTTCTTGAGACTACCCCTATGTTGCTTATGGAACTTATTATGCTTCCAGCATATCGTTTCTCAATAGTTTCTTCCATAGCTATACTTCCAGCTAATGTTAAAATACCTAATGCTCCCAATACTTCAAATACACCTCTCCATGAAAGCACACTTAAAATCATAGCACCAATAACGGGTGAAATTATTGGTGATAACATTGCCGTTGATTGGACTAAAGCTAAAACAGTTACAAGTTTCCTTCCACTATATGAATCTTTTACTATTGCTGTAGATACTGCAGTTGCTGCTCCACAACCAATAGCTTGTAAAATACGAAATAAAATTAGTTGATATACATTACCAGAAAACACACATGATATACTAGCGATAGTATATATAGTAAGTCCAATGATTAGTATAGTTCTTCTTCCATACTTGTCACTAAGAGGTCCCCATAAAATAGTTCCTAGTGCATAAAAAACAAAGAAAAGTATTAATGTAAGATTTACAATACTAGTATTTGTATTAAGACTTTCTACCATTTTTGGTAGCGCTGGCAAATAGATATCTGTAGATAATGGAATAAATGCACTTAGTAACGTTATAAACGCTAGAAAGCCTTTTTTCCCTAAATATTTTTGGTCTTTCTCTTTTCCTAAATAATTGTCCTTTATAATTTCCATATGTTCCTCCAATTTTAATAATGCTTTTTTGATTAACTTGTTTTTATTTGTCCGAGGTCTCACCAGCATTATGCGGATTTTGTACGATAAGCAATTTTGAATAAGGAAAAGGCTTTATCCCTTCTAAAATAGTTGCATTCTAATTTCTCACTCTCATTGATACAGTTTAGAGATATAATGTTTGATTATAGATTAATTCGTTCCACTTTGTGTCCTAAAAATTCCTCAAGTCTCTTATCTGAGTATTGGATATTAACTGTTTTATAGATATGCTGGTATCCGCGACCTAAAGGCCCTCGGTCAAACGGTTTATCCTTTAAATAATTCTGCTGAAATTCTCCCGAAAAACATTCGATGTATGCGTCAACGTAATCCATTGTAATTGGGAGCTGTCCATGGGCACTATAAATATCTTTGATATCATTTTCTAATCGCTTTATCTTTTTCCAGCTGTCTAGCGCCATGGAAAATGGTGCGTTTCTATCAGATTCAAAAAAGTAAATGATGACGTAATCACAAATCATATCTCCTGAAAAAAGTCTCTTTTTTTCCCTATCCAGCAGCATGATGTGCCCATAAGAATGCCCTGGTGTAAATATTACTTCAAAAGTTTTTCCGCCTAAGTCAAACAATTCTCCATCCTTTACAAAATGCGGAGTCAAGGTTCGAAGCAGGCTCCTTTCAGCGAATGCCTTGCTATCGAAATGTTCAATGGCTTCAGGCTTATTTTCTTTCAGAAAATTTACTCCCATCTCAGCTATGAACTGTCTTTCATGCTTTGTGTCAAAGCCTATAATCTGACCGTAGTCAGGCTGGTACAGCCATACATCTCCAAAATATTCGCTTCCGTAGCTGTGGTCAGGATCGCCATGGGTCAATACCAGCATTACTGGCAGACTCGTTATACTTCGAATGATAGGTCTTATGTCCTCGAATCCATAACCAGCATCAATTAGGATCGCTTTTTTTTGCCCTAGGATAAGATAAAAATGCACAAGTCCAGCTTGAGTAATGACATATAAATCATCATCCAGTTTTTGTACCTTACAGAAATTTGTTGATGTAATCATGATTATCACCTTCCTTTGTTGTTATTAAGATTTCATCTACATACACATTTTATGGTTGTACAATAATTATATCAAGTACTATAATATTTAATGTATACTATTGAAAATGATAGTATTGAGTCGAAAAAATGAATGATGTGTACATTTGGGGACCATGAAATGAACAATCGTCCAGTTTAAATTAGATTCGTTAATCATATCAGCGATATAAATATTCTTTTTTTTACATATTGGAAATAATGTTCCTGCCATGAATCCAGGAGCAACAGTGGTAAAAGACTGTTTATCCTTTTGTCTTTACTTTTGAATAATACTATGTATAATGATTATTAAGAAGTACAATAACATTTGATATGTACTATTAAATATGATAGTAATGAGGTGGCGTATGAAAAGAAAGTCTGAAGATGATTATGTAGAAAATTGTCCAATAGGAGGCGTGCAAAAGATAGTCCGTGGAAAGTGGACCATGGTTATCGTGTTTTTTTTGAGCCAAGGTACTTTGAGATTTGGGGAACTTAGTAGGAAAATGCCACAGGTAACGCAGGCAAATTTAACGAAAGAGCTTAGAATGTTAGAAGAATACAGGATTATACATAGAGAAATATATAAAGAGGTTCCTCCTAAAGTAGAATATTCATTAACAGAGTTGGGTGTGAAATTTTTACCAGTATTAAAATCTCTAGAAAAATGGGCAATCGAATATGAAAAAATGTCAAAGTAGTCAAGTGCAAATTCCAATTTAGCTGTTAATTTAATATTGTATATATTTTTAATTAAAATCTTAAAGTAGTAACAATAGGCTATGTAGAAGATATAATATGCGTACTGGACAAAGGGCATGCTCAGCATTATTAATTATGTTTACATCTCATAGTACAGCCGATTATGCTCCTGGATTTATTTTATTAGATGAACCGGTAGCTAATATGGATGATTTACACTTCTTAAACTTGATAGATATACTTAGAAATTTGGCAGTAGAGGGTAGTCAAATATTTATAAGTCTTTTTATTACAGGTTTAGGCAAATCTGGAATAGGGACTTACATTATACTAAATACTAATAAAATATTACAAGAAGCTATAAATGGTATTATTACTAGGCTTAGAAGATTAGGTTTTGGTAAATACAGGATTTGTTGCAGAAGTAACAAACACATAAAAAAAGCCATACTACAAGGTATCTAAACCAAGTAATATGACGATTCACCAAAATTAATGGTGCCGCTGGCCGGATTCGAACCGGCACGATATCACTACCAGAGGATTTTGAGTCCACCACGTCTGCCAATTCCATCACAGCGGCATGTAAACTGACAAAAGTTATTGTAGCATGTATGAAAAGAAAATTCAAGAGGTATTTATTATTTTTATTTTATTTTGGAAAAACTTATTTAAATTGTCTATTTAGAATATATAAATAAAACATTAGACAGTATTTTATCTAATTAAAGTTAATAAAAGATTTTTATGCATTTATAGCATAAATTTTTAAATAAAGGTTGTTAGGAGACAAATCATTTGCTAGAATAGGAATAGGGAAAAGTGTTCCCAGCGGGCTATTTTATGCCCAGGTACAATTTTAAGACTTAGAAATAAGATTTAATAGTTGTAATTATCTATTAATTAGGGAGGAGCAAAAATATATGATGTATTCAAAAGAAGTTGAAGAAATGTGTGTACTTGCTAAAGGTCCTAATCACGGATCAGCGCCAATTCCTGTAGAAGGAAAATGGGTTCAATCTAAAGAAGTAACTGATATATCAGGTTTAACTCACGGAATAGGTTGGTGTGCACCACAACAAGGAGCTTGTAAATTAACATTAAACGTTAAGGATGGTATCATCCAAGAAGCATTAGTTGAAACAATTGGATGTTCAGGAATGACTCATTCAGCTGCTATGGCTTCAGAAATATTACCAGGAAAGACTATATTAGAAGCATTAAACACAGACTTAGTTTGTGACGCTATAAACACAGCTATGAGAGAATTATTCTTACAAATCGTTTATGGAAGAACTCAAACTGCGTTCTCAGAAGGTGGACTACCTATCGGAGCGGGTCTTGAAGATTTAGGAAAAGGATTAAGATCTCAAGTAGGTACTATGTATGGAACTTTAGCTAAAGGACCAAGATACCTTGAAATGGCAGAAGGATATGTTACAGAAGTTGCTGTAGATGAAGATAAAGAAATCATTGGATATAAGTTTGTTAACTTAGGAAAAATGATGGAAAGCATCGCTAAAGGTATGGATGCTAACGAAGCATTAGAAAAAGCTAAAGGTCAATATGGTAGAGTTGCTGACGCTGCTGAATTATTAGACCCAAGACATAAATAATTATTTGTAAAGGAGGAATTTTAAAATGGCATTATTTGAAAGTTATGAAAGAAGAATTAACCAAATCACTCCAGTATTAGAAAAGTACGGAATGAAAACTATGGAAGATGCTAAAGCAGTTTGTGCTGAAGTTGGAGTAGATCCATATACAATTGTTAAGGAAACTCAACCAATCGCATTTGAAAATGCTGGATGGGCATACGTTTTAGGTGCTGCTATAGCAATAAAGAAAGGCTGCACAAAAGCTGCTGATGCTGCTGAAGCAATCGGAGAAGGATTACAAGCATTTTGTATCCCAGGTTCTGTTGCAGATGACAGAAAAGTAGGACTTGGACACGGAAACTTAGGAGCTATGCTTTTAAGAGAAGAAACTAAATGTTTCGCATTCTTAGCAGGACACGAAAGTTTCGCTGCTGCTGAAGGTGCTATTAAAATAGCTGAAAAAGCTAACAGAGTAAGGAAAGAACCATTAAGAGTTATCTTAAACGGTCTTGGAAAAGATGCTGCATTCATCATTTCAAGAATCAATGGGTTCACATATGTTCAAACTCAATTTGACTACTTCACTGGAGAAGTTAAAGTAGTTAAAGAAAAAGCATACTCAAACGGAGAAAGAGCTAAAGTAAGATGTTACGGTGCTGACGACGTTAGAGAAGGTGTTGCAATCATGCATAGAGAAGGAGTTGACGTATCAATCACTGGTAACTCAACTAACCCAACTAGATTCCAACATCCAGTTGCAGGAACATACAAAAAAGAATGTATCGAACAAGGTAAGAAATACTTCTCAGTAGCATCAGGTGGTGGTACAGGAAGAACTCTTCACCCAGATAACATGGCTGCAGGTCCAGCTTCTTACGGTATGACTGATACTATGGGAAGAATGCACTCAGATGCACAATTCGCAGGATCTTCATCAGTTCCAGCTCACGTTGAAATGATGGGATTAATCGGAGCAGGTAACAACCCAATGGTTGGTATGACAGTTGCAGTTGCAGTTGCAGTTCAAGAAGCTCTTGCTAAGTAATTGATTTTTGTCAAATAATGAAATAGTCTCATATCTATTATTCAAAGTTCCAAAACTCATAAAAAAGTTCTGGAAGAATAGATAGAACATATGCCCCGTATTAGGTTGGAAATGGCTTAATACGGGGTTTTTGACGTTATTTTTTGCTAATATAGATAGAAAAATTCTAAAGAATTTTTAAGGTTTAAGTAAAAAGGATTAAATTCTAATAAAATGTAGTGAAAATGGTAAGTAAGGAGAAAATAAAAATTAGATCCTTATATGTAAAATTATAGATTTTTTTACATTTAGTATAAGTAATTTGAAAATAATGATATAATTCTTATATTGATTAAAGCTTTACTTTCATATAAATAATTATTAGTTTAACATGATGCTTTAAGTTGCAAGATAATAGAAAATAATTTTAAAATATTGATAATAAGAGGAGGAGAAAAGATGAAGCTAAAAGTTTTAGTAGATAATAATACATATATTGATCAATATTATTGTGGTGAACCTGCTGTTTCTTATTATATTGAAGATGGAAATGTTAGACTATTATTAGATGTTGGATATTCGGATTTATTTCTTAAAAATGCAGATGTGTTAGGAATAGATTTAAAAAAACTAAATACCATTGTTATTTCACATGGGCATGATGACCATACTCGAGGATTAAAATATTATTTTGAACAGAATAGCAACAATAATATTTCTATTATTGCTCACCAAGACACATTTAAAGAAAAGATAATGGGGAATTTAAAAATCTGTTCTCCTATTTTACAAGATGAATTGAAAGAGAAATGTAATCTAATTCTATCAAAAGAACCTAAAAAGATTAGTGAAAATCTAATATTCTTAGGTGAAATACCTAAAATGAATGATTTTGAAAATAGAAAACCTATAGGAAAACAAGCGGAAGGTAAAATATTAGTAGATGATTATGTAATGGATGATACAGCACTTGCTTATAAAAGTGAAAATGGTATTTATATTATTACTGGGTGCTCTCATAGTGGAATTTGCAATATTGTGGAATATGCGAAAAAGGTATGTAATGATAATAGAGTGTTAGGCATTATAGGAGGATTTCATTTATTTGAAGTAAATGAGCAAGTAAATAAAACTATAAATTATTTAAAACAGAATAATATAAAAGAGTTATATCCGTGCCATTGCACCTCCTTTGCTGTTAGGGCAGAAATTCATAAAATTTTGCCAGTAAAAGAAGTTGGGGTTGGTTTGGAAATTAATTGGTAATAGCGTAATGAGGAAGTATGTTATGTTAATACATATTATAACAACAGACAGTGTGTATTTAAGGAATTACTATAAGTTTGTATGAGAAAGAAGAATAAAATTATGTTAATTTAATAAAGATTCCTTCTAGTAAAGTTATAGAGAAATGTGGATTTATTTATGAGGGAACATTACGAGATTCCTTTTATCAAGATAGAAAATATATAGATAGATTACATTAAATTAAATCAAAAAAGTAGGTGATAAATTTGAATTTTGAAACGTGCTTTAATACATCACCATCAATTTTAATGGAAGGTGCATTAGGAGAAAGATTGAAATGGGAATTTAATATTAAGTTTGATGACAAAGTTGCAATGGCTAATCTAATTTATGATGATAAGTCAAGACAAGCTATGGAAACTATTTTTCGAGAATATGTAAAAATTGCTGAAAAATATAGTTTGCCATTTATTGCAACAACTCCAACTCGCAGAGCCAATAAAGAGCGTGTGTTACAATCTAATTTAAGTGAAAAAATTATTGAAGATAATGTACATTTTTTACAAGAAATTAAGAAAAATACAAGCACTAATATGTTTGTTGGCGGGTTAATGGGATGTAAGGGAGATGCATATAAAGCAACAGAGATTTTATCTATAGAAGAGGCTCAGGAGTTTCATTTATGGCAAGCAACTTTATTTAAAAATTCAGGTGTGGATTTCTTGTATGCAGGAATTATGCCTGCTTTATCTGAGGCTATAGGAATGGCGAAGGCCATGGAAAGTACAGGACTTCCATATATTATTAGTTTTATGATTAGGAATAATGGGAAGCTAATAGATGGAACTACTATTCACAATGCTATTTTAAATATAGATAAGGAAACAGTTGGTAAACCAATTGGTTATATGACAAATTGTGTTCATCCAACAGTTTTAGAAAAGGCATTGTCTGCTTCATTTAATAAGACTAAATTAGTAAAAGAGCGTTTCTGCGGTATACAAGCAAATACTTCACCATTATCACCAGAAGAATTAGATAATTGTAGTGATTTAAAGTCATCTGATAGTGTTAGTCTTGCAAGTGAAATGATGAAGTTAGATCAGTATTTTAATCCTAAAATTTTTGGCGGTTGCTGTGGTACTGATAACACTCACATAGAGGAAATAGCGAAAAGAATAAAAGATTTATTTTAAATAGAGTTAATAATGATGATTATAGTATATCTATTAATATTTCTGATAGTAATAAAATAACTAAAGCTATCAACGTTTAAGAGGTGTTGATGAATGAATAATATCCAAGTGATTATATGGTTTTTTCCTATACTTTTTATCTTCCATGATTTTGAAGAAATGATTTTTATGCAAGCATGGATAAGCAAAAATAGAAGTTATTTATGTGCAAGATTTCCTAAGTTATCAAAAAAGTTTCTACCTCATTTTGATAATATTACAACATTATCTTTTACATTTGGAGTAGCGGAAGAATTTATACTAATTAATATAATAACAATTATCTCTTATATAATGAATTGGTATAATCTATGGTTAGGTTTATTTATTGCATTTACTTTACATTTGGTAGTACATTGCTTTCAAATATTAATTGTAAGAAAATATATTCCTGCTATTGCTACAAGTATTATTTGCTTGCCTATTTGCATGTATATAATTGAGCATACAGTTAAACTATTCATACTAAGAACAATTGTGCTTTACTCAATTTTAGGGTTTGTAATTATGGTAGTTAATTTAGCAATAGTTCATAAGTTTATGAATAAATTCGTGAAGTTGTTTTGAATGGTTCGAGGACAAATCCAAATGTTGTAAAAGGTATTTTTTAATAGATAACTAAAGACTTATAATCTAAATTAGCAATAGGATAATAAAATTTATATATAGATGGGGGAAGATTATGAAGATAAGAAAAATGATTATTGCTGATTACCAAGCAGTATATGGGTTATGGAGTAATACACCTGGAATGGGTATGAGGAATGTAGATGACTCAAAAGAAGGTATTGAAAAGTATATTAAAAGAAATCCTAAAACCTGCTTTGTTGCAGAAGTTGAAAATAAAATAGTTGGCGTTATTTTGAGTGGGCATGATGGGAGAAGAGGCTATATATATCATACAGCAGTTAGTAATACCACTCGAAAGCAGGGAATAGGTACAAAATTAGTGAATACTGCAATTAGAGCATTAAAAGAACAAGGAATTAATAAGGTTGCTTTGGTAGCTTTTGAAACAAATAAATTAGGAAATTCTTTTTGGAAATCGCAAGGATTTGAAGAGAGAAATGATTTAGTATATAGAAATAAGAGTCTTAATGATGATAATGTTTAATTATAAAAAATTAATATAATTTAATTGCTACCTCACTCTTAAAATTAAGAATAATTGATGATGTGAGCTGTTTTTTTATTATAAAATGGGGAGTTGATAACATGAAGTATAGAATTGACATACTTTTATTTGATGAATTTGAAACTTTAGACGTATTTGGTCCTGTTGAAATATTTGGGCGATTACCAGAGATTTTTCAATTGAATTTTATATCAGTTAATGGTGGGCTTATTGAAAGTTCTCAAAAGGTAAGGGTAGAGACTAATTTATATAAAAGAGACGATGATACTTTGAAAATTTTATTTGTACCAGGTGGAAGTGGTACAAGAGAAAAGGTTAATGATAATAATTTTATTAGCTTCATTGAAAATATTTCTAAAGAATCAAAATATATAATCAGTGTATGTACTGGTTCGGCTTTACTTGCAAAAGCAGGAATTTTAAATGAAAAAAGAGCAACAACAAATAAAAGAGCATTTAAGTGGGTTACAGAACAAAACGAAGATGTAATATGGGTAAAAGAAGCAAGATGGGTAAGGAACGGTAACATATATACATCTTCTGGAGTATCGGCAGGAATGGATATGGCCCTTGGTTTTATAGAAGACCTAATGGGAAAAGAAAAAGCATTAAAGATTAGCCGACATATTGAATATTTCTGGAATGAAGACAGTAACTATGATCCGTTTTCTAAAATGTATGAATGATTAGATAAAAGTTGTAGAAGAGGAGACTTCAATGGAAATAGTCGCAGGTGTGGTTTTTATATTGATAATGATAATAATCGGGATGATTTTTGGAAGGGCGGTACAATTCATAAGCATCATTGCTAATGGAGTTTTTAAGTTTTTTAGAAAACTATTTTAAAATGAAGAAATATTAAGATTAACAAATATTTCTATGAAAGGAAATAAATGATTCATTATGATGATAGAATCTTATTGGTTTTCAAAAAAACTTAAAAATTATAATTTTATGCTTTTAAGTCGGAAATTGGAATATTGGAAATAATATGTTATAGTAGTAATGTAAGTAAAAATGTTTGATTTGGAGGAAATAATATGATAAAAGGGAAAATAATTAGTAAATTGTTAGTGACGGCTATGTGTACAAGTCTAGTACCAGCTACAATGGCATTTGCAGGAGAAAAAGATAATGGTCAAGAAAAGGTGACAAATGTAATCCGAACAACAGGAGCAGCAGTTAGTTTTGATGAGGGAAATAAAACATCGGTACAAGCAAATAATGCTGTTGCTAATTCAATTACCGATACTGATGCATCAGAGTTTACATTTGATCAAAGAACAGGAACAATAACAAAATACATTGGTAATGATGCAATAGTATTTATACCAAGTACAATTAATGGAGTTACAGTAAAAAGCATAGGGGATAATGCATTTCTAAGATGTAGTAATATAACAAATGTATATATTCCTGATACTGTGACAAGTATAGGAAATTTTGCATTTTATTACTGCACTAATTTATCGCCAAGAATAGCAATTCCCGATAGTGTAACGAGCATAGGGAATTCTGCATTTGATCATTGTAGCAGTTTAACAGATATAATTTTGCCTGATAGTGTAACAAGTATAGGAACTAGTGCATTTGGGTACTGTAATAATCTAAAAACTGTACCTTTACCTAAGAATTTAAAAAGCATAGGAGATAATGCATTTTGGTATTGTGATAGCTTAGCAACAGTAACAATTCCAGATGGAGTTACAAGCATTGGGCAATATGCATATGAAGGCTGCAGTAACTTGGAAAATGTAACAATTCCAGATAGTGTTACAAGTATAGGAAAAAATGCATTTTTAAAATCCAATAAGGCCCTATTTTATGTGAAAAGCCTGACAGAAAAACAAATTCTAATAAACAATGGTATAGATGAAAAGAGAATTATAGTAATTGGTGAAGCGACTCCAGAATCAGATTTTGAGTTTGATGAAAACACAGGAACAATAACAAAATATATAGGTACTGACACTGAAGTGATTATACCAAGTACAATCAATGGAATTAATGTAAAAGCTTTAGGAAAAGAAGCGTTTTATGAATGTTCAGGTTTAAAAAGTGTGACAATTCCAGAGGGCATTACAAGTATAGGAGAAAGTACATTTGATAGATGTATGAATTTAGCAAGTGTAACAATTCCAGATAGTGTTACAAGTATAGGAAAATATGCATTTTCTGAATGTTTTGGTTTGACAAGAATGTTGCTTCCAGAGGGCATTACAAGTATAGGAGAAGGTGCATTTGATAGATGTGAGAATTTAGTAAGTGTAGCAATTCCAGATAGCGTTACAAGTATAGGAAAATATGCATTTGCAGCATGTTTCGATTTAAGAGATATAGTAATTCCAAGCAAGGTGACCGAGATAGAAGAGGGTACGTTTTCGGGATGTAGTAAGTTAACAAGTATAATGATTCAACATAGTGTAACTAATATAGGAAATTATGCATTCGATGAATGTGATAATGCTTTATTCTATGTAAAAGATCGAGATGTAATAACATATCTTGTTAATTATGGTATAGATAGAAGTAGAATAATATTAGTTCAATAAAATTAATTAAATGACATATGCGATAAAATTTAATTAAAAAGGTTGTAATTGCAATGATTGAAGAGTATTGCAACTATAACTTTTTTTCTTATTATTGTGGTATGAGAAGGTGCTCGGGTTAACATTTGCTATAGTTGGTTTTAATCTAGATTGTATGGATGAAATAATTAAAATTAATGTTTCGTCTAATGATACTTTGGCTATTTAATTATCTATAATATTAAAAGTGATAAATCAGATAAAAATAGTATTGTATAAAATACTGAAGTATGATAGTATTAATTTACACACTAAACTAACATTAACCAGTGTTAGACTCCTAAGATAATTATAATATATTTTTTCTTAAACATTAAATTTAAATAAGGATAGTAAACTTTGGACCTTTTATTATCCTTATTCTAAAAGTAAAATTAATATCGTTTACATAAAGTAATATTATCATAAAGTGAGGTGAAATGAATATGGGAAATATAATGAAGATTAACTTGTATGCTGAACACGAAAGTAAAAAGAAAAATGAACTGAATTTGCAGATAGTAGAGGAAGTTATTAAAAAATATAACAGTTGGCTAAAGAAAACAAATGTAGAGGATAAGATAGAAAGCTATGAGAAATTTTTGCAGGCTCAATAAGTACTTTTAGAGTAGTAGGCAGTAGAAATATTGTTTATTACTCTTATTTTTGTTGTCCCCAAAAACATAAAATGCCAATAATAGGTAACTGGATGAAAAGATCTGAAAAGCAATATAGAATAGCACTTATATAATATGGAAAATAGTGAGGACATTATCTTTAATTAATATCTTAAAAGAAGATAGACCAGCTTCAAAGGATTTTATAAAAAAGGTGTTTTTATTTAGTAGTTTGTCTAAAGAATAGTGGAGGGATGGAATTAATCTTAAAGAGATCTTATACAGCAATTTGAAATAGATAAAACGATAAAGGGCTATTGTAACAGCCCTTTAACACAATTTCATTATAAAGAAACAACATTTGCAAGTTTTGAATAAAGTTTGATTAAATCTATCTAACTTTTATTGTTATTAATGTGGATCTAGTGAATCTACATGCAATACATTATTTTGATTTAAACTAGACACTGTACTATTTTTAGTATTCTTAATATGTATGGTATTAGTTGATGCAAATGCGACATTTGTTAATAATATTGATGTTGCTATTACTGCCAATATAATTTTTTTCATAAATTTCCCTCCTGAAAAAGTTTAGTTAAATTCATAAATCCTTCATTTAACATTATAACATAATATTAGAATTTGTAATAAAAATATTTTTAAATTCCTTTTAGCTGCTTCATTTTCTCTCTTGACTTCCTGCTGAAGTATTTACTTTTTTCTTCATTTTGCCCTCTATAATATTCTCCAATCTCTGAATAAATTAAAGAATAATCTAGATTTAGTTCTTTTGATTTATCTGCCATCAACATTAAATTCTCTTTATCTTCTTCTTTTATATAAATAAGCACTAGCTCATAAATTACTTGTTCAAGTAAACTTAAGTTCTCCTTATCATCTTTTTCACATATTTCTAATGCCTGTAAAAGATAACTCTCAACATCTTCATTTACACGTTGAAGCACTTTTGCTGCAAAATACAAAATCTCGTTAAGATCTTCACTGTTTAGACCGTATATTAAAGATTCTTTTATATATATGGCTGCTGTTTTATAATCTTTTTTATTAAAATATAATTCTGAAAGATTTCTGTAAGTCATGGATATAAAACCTTTATCATCATATTTCATAGCAATATTTAGTGTTTCCTTGTATTCTTTTTCTGCTTTGTCAAACTTATGGGAATCGCTGAAACAATTTGCATATACCATTTTAACCCTTAATAACATTTTATAATCCTTAATCTCAAATTGCTTTATCATTTCAAAATACTTTAAAGCACTATCATATTCACCTAGTTTTTTATACGTCAATCCCCTGAAATGCAGTATCATTACAGAAAGATCATCGTTAGCTATATTATTATTTAGTTTTTCTGCGTAGTCTAATTGTTGTAATGCCCTAACGTAATTCTCAGTAAATATATTATTTCTAGATTTATATATAAAAAAATTTACTTCCTCAAAACTATTTTCAGAATTAATGCTTATTTTTAATCCAATATCACACACCTGCTCACTTTTAAAATAACTACGTTTATAGTAGTAAAAATCAGCAGCTAATTTATACAATTCTATTTTTTTACTATCTGTAATGCTATATTTTTCAATTAGTTTTTCTGCAGCTTGCAATTTTGGTTCGAATAAATCTATTGCTTCAATTTCTTTTAATTCATTCAAAATTTGATTTTGGAAAACATAATTTGCTTGCTCATCTTCATCTATCATTAATTCCTTTGGTGTAACTAAAAATATATCAATTCCTTTCTTTTTTGCAATTTTATTTAAATTTTCAGAAATTCCCTTTGCTAAATTATAACTTAACTTTTGTTTATTATTCTCGACTAGACTTATCATGATTCTTGTGCATACGCCTGCTGAAATCTCATCTTGAGTTGCTCCAAGAATTATTTGTCTTATCTTTTTTAATCTTTCTCCTTGTTTCAGGATTTCATTATCAAACAATGTTATACCCCAACTTTCTATTATTCTTATCATTTGAAAATAAACGCATTACCTCTATATAATTAGAAATGGATTAATAATAAGCACTTTTATAATATTTTAGATGCTTTATTCCACCATTAATAAATGATATAAAAAATAACATATATTTCTATAATAGATATATTATATTAATTGGAGCTAATGTTCAATGGGTATTAAATTAATATTTGTATTTAATTTTTATTATTATATGATTATATTTTACGGCTTGAATTCTAAAAATTAATTGAAGAATTTAATATAGATTGTTGAATTAATAATAACATAATGGTTTGAATAATTATCTGATTAAGAAATTTATAGATACGCTAATTAGGTCTTCTTATAAAGATGATTTATAATTATTTAAGATGATTAAGTTATATATCAATGTATGAAGGAAATATTAAGAAATGAATTTTTTAATGTAGAAAATATATTATTTTTATAGGTGGTATTGTTTTAAAGAAATACATAAACTTTTTATATAACTTATATCAGAGAAGAATAAATAACTTGTAAATTGATTGCTAACAATACGACGCTAATTTATATTGTCGTTAAGATAGAAAATTCATAGGATAAATTAATTGTATTTATAGTTTTTTACTTGAATTTTTCTATTACTAAGTAAACCTGAATCAACTACTGTTGTAGATTGATAGAAGCATACATAATCATTAGTTTCATTAAATACCTTATATCCGGCACTTTTTAATAGTTCAATTTCTTTTTTAAAATCTTCAATTGAAGTATCTTCTCGACGTATTTCGATTGATTCTCTAATTACCATTTAAACCTCACCTTTATCTAAAATATTATTCATTATTTGCATTGAGTTGCTTTTTGTATTCGGCAACGATTAATTTATCTAATTCTTGGCTTAACTTTAAAATATAATCGCTATTTAATAATTCTTCATTGTTTACTATTGCTATATGTAACTTATCTCTCAACATATCTATATCGTACGGTATTATATCATCCATTATTTTCGCCAACCTCCTTTCATGCCTAAAAACTGTTTGCACCTATATTAAACAACTTTGCTATTTATAGATATTATTGGAGAAAGGAAAAATGTAATATGCATATTTGCTAATTATTAAATATGTATATAAAGGTATCATTTCTTTTGCAGTTCAGTTAGTTGGGCTTTATTTATAATATAATTGCCTGATAAGTTATATCTAAAATAACTACAAGTAGTTCCTTATACTTTAAAGACAGTATATAAATGTTAGTATTATAAAGATTTGATTTTAATATAGTAATACTATATTACAGTTTACTTTAAATGCTTAACATTAAATTAATTATATAGATATTTTGTTTGTCTTACAAATTTAAAAAGCGTAAATGAATTTACCTAAATTCATTTACGCTTTTTCTTGCCTTTTACAATATTGTTTATTTCTTTTTGGTGATAAGGTATTGGGAGGATTGTGTATAAGTGAACCATATTATTTTTATATTTATTAGATAATATGTGACATTTGCTAGTATTATTATTTATGTTTTTAGTTAAAGTAAATCTAATACTTTATAGCATCATCACTCATGTGATTGCTTTTAATATTATTCCTTTATAGAAATTAACTCTCTTAAAACGTAAAATAAGTCGACAATATTTTACTTACTATTGTAGTAAAATGATGAAAAATGCGATATTTTTTGAAAATTTCAAAGAATTGTTCAATTTGGTTAAATACCACTGCTATCTTTATGCTATATATCATGGCCTTGGTTAAAGCAAATGTAGCATTTAATATCAGTATAGTATTTGTTATTGTGAACAATAAAATTTTTGCTGCGAAATTTAATAGAAATAATAGTTCCGTTTTAATGATATACTTTTATAAAATCCATAATTACTATCTATATTATATTAATTTGACTCAATGTTCAATGGGTATTAAGTTAATATTTGCATTGGATTTCCATTAATTAAATCCAGCTTTCTTATACTAAATTTAATTAGAAAAGGTATAATTAGTATATAAAGACTTACTTGCTTTTGTAAATGTTCAAAATATAAGTATTACTTTAAGTTGAAATAAATAAAAGATTAAGAATGATATGAGTAGAGGAAAACAACTAATTGCTTCGCTAATATTTTTAGAATGTGTAACATTAAAAACTTATAGTTGTTTTGTTATTATAAATTAATAAGCAAAAATTAAATTTATTTCAAATGCAGAATTAATAGAAGATGATTTAGTAAATAACTTATGTCCTGAAAAATGTAATATTTGTCTAAGTTCATGTCCCCAATCTGCGTTAGATGGAATTACAACAAATCAAAAGAAATGCAGAGAATTATGTATTTATGTAACTGATGATGGAGGATTTGTATACGGATGTAATATATGTAGAAAAGTATGCCCATTTGCTAATATATAATTAATCTTAAGCAGGGTAATTTATTAATACAATTTCAATAAATAAAATAATTTGAAAGGAAATTTATTATGGAAGAATTATCAAAGCTACCCAATATTGGAAAAGAAGTTGAAAGCCAGTTGAATAAAGTTGGTATATTTACTTATGATGAATTAAAGAAAATTGGCGCTGAGCAGGCATGGCTTAGAATACAAGAAATTGATGCTTCTGCGTGTATTCATAGATTGCTGGCATTGGAAGGTGCAATTAATGGTGTGAAAAAAACAGTGCTTCCAGAGGAACGTAAAGCGGAATTAAGAGAGTTTTATAATTGGCATAAATTTAAATAGTAAATTAAAAAAAGAGATTAAGAAATGTTAAAAAAATACTTTTTTTATATAAAGTTAAAGATATCTATGAATATACGATAATAATAGTAAACGTTGTGAAAGGGGTAAAACAATGAGTAAAGTAACTAGAGATACAATTATTGAAACAATTAAAGAACTTCCGGAAGAGCAACAAGAGATTATATTATATTTAGCAGATATATTTGAAGGAGAAGAAGAGACAATTTTTGAATATTGTAAAAAGGAATTGATTAATTAATAATTTATGTTAATTAATATGAATTATTGTATAATGAAGAATAATATGTTAATATTAATTTGGACGTAATACTGTAATGGATATTCTCGAGTCCAAATTGAAACATCTATATTCTAAAAATGAGGGAAATAGACAGCTTAGATACTGTATCTATTTTCCTCATTTTTCTCTAAATAAAAGCGGTTTAGAACAAATTAAAGAATTATCTGTCTGTAATTTACCAGGATATATATAAATTTTAAAACCTTACATTTAAAATAAAAATATTTCATTAGATATCTTTATAAAGAAATATTGGGGCAAGCTTTAAAATCGCAGAAGCTGCAGCCATGATGTTGGGACTTACGTTTTACAATTAAGGCTAAGTCATTAAATACGGTAAAATAACCAGGAACATCATTGCCATCTATTTGAAAATGTACTCCATAAGAAATTTCATCATTTTCCTTTTCGCTTTTCCAAACTATAGAACCTCTAAAATTATAGCGTTTATGCAAAATTTGAAGTTTAAATTCATAAATTATATTATCTCCTATTGGAAGATTTAATTTTGATGAAAATCTTAAACCCCCAATACCAATATCATTTACACATATATTAGCTGCATGAGTTTTAACTGATTTGCCATTTAATTGTACAATTGATGTCTCAGTACAAATTGGTTCTTTAAGGTATACACGAAAAAATTTTCTTTTATTAATAAGTTCAAGTTCTTCTTTTGCATCCATTTAATACCATACCTCCTAAAATAAAACATATTACTAATTTTACCATAAAAAACATATAATGAAAATAAATAATATGGAAAAAAATCTATATATGTGTAATAAAAGTGTAGAAATAAGATTGTATTTGTTAGTGAATATAGATAAATAGTAATAATTTTATTATTTTATAAGAATTATTATAAATGGTGTTTGTAAAAACGATGTTGTAACTTTATAAAGTTTACATAAAAATTAGTGTTGAAATCAAAAAATAAAAAGAATGACTTATTTAGGGGAATAAGTCATTCTTTTTATTTGATAAGGGTAAATAATAATGCTTTAACTACTTTACAAGATTTATTATAAATAATAAATGTAACAATAATGTTGCAAATTTATAAATTTTATATAAACAATATATAAAATTTATGTAAAAGGATTTCATAGCACTTAATATTATGCTATTCCACAATTTAAATTATTACAACAAAAATTAACTTAAGTGACTTTTTATAATTTTTTTATATTATGTATTATAAAAATAAGTGAGGTGATTCAAGTTATGTTAGGTATATATTGGAATGCAAGATTAAAGAATAAAGCTTTTTTGGTTTCGATGATTAATTCTATAGCATTTATATGCTAAAAATTGAATAACTAAAAGTTGTGTGTGGAAGAATACCTTTATTGAAGAAAAAATATAGGAGGTGATGAGATGGAACAACAATATTTAGCACCAAATGAAACAATGCAGGTACATGAAATGCTAAATTTGAAAACAATTTGTATGACTACATCTAAAATGATGGAGGGAGTTGTTTTTGATCAAGAACTGAAATCCCTGCTAGAAAAAGATGTACAACAATCTATTGAAGCTATAAGTGATTTGCAAAATTTATTAAAGAGTGCTCCTAAGATAAGATGAAAATTTAATATATATTTATATATCTAATATTATGTAAAAAAATATTTTAATTGATTAATAAGGAGGGATGAGTAAATGATAAATGATTATTTAGAAATAAGAAATGCAGAAGGAATGCCTAAACTTGTTGACGCAAATATGTCACTTGGATTTTTATTAAATGCTAAAAGTGGAGTAAGAAATTGTGCAATTGCATTAACAGAAGCAACAACTCCAGAAGTTAGACACATTTTAGAAAAGCAATTATATGATGCAATAAATATGCATGAGGAAATATCTGATCTTATGATAAAAAAAGGATGGTTCCATCCGCTTAATTTAGAAAAGCAGTTTCAAATGGATATAGAATCTTCAACAACTATTAGCCAGATTGCTAAATTAGACCTTTTTCCAGGAGACACAAGTAGAATTGGAACATTTGCAACACCAGAAAAATAAAGGAGGTATATTTAATGAAAGCTGTAACATTTCAAGGTATAAAAAATGTAAAAGTTAAAGAAGTCCCAGATCCTAGGATTCAAAAACCTGATGATATTATTGTTAAGCTTACTAGTACAGCAATATGCGGTTCGGATTTGCATTTAATTCATGATATGATTCCTAATTTACCTCAAGGTTATATTATAGGACACGAGCCTATGGGAATTGTTGAGGAAGTGGGGAAAGAAGTTACTAATTTAAAGAAAGGTGATAGAGTTATTGTTCCGTTCAATGTGAGCTGTGGAGAATGTTTTTATTGTAAGCATGATTTAACATGTATGTGTGATAACTCAAATCCTAATGGAGAAGGTGGCGGATTCTTCGGATATTCAGACACTTTTGGTGGATATCCTGGAGGTCAGGCGGAATATATGAGGGTTCCATATGCGAATTTTACTCCTTTTAAGATTCCAGAGAATTCTGAAGTAAGTGATGAAAAGCTTCTATTAATGTCGGATGCTATGGCTACTGCTTATTGGAGTGTTGAAAATGCAGGTGTTAAAAAAGGAAATACTGTTATTGTACTCGGATGTGGTCCTATAGGATTGATAGCACAAAAATTTTGTTGGTTAAGTGGTGCAGAAAGAGTAATAGCAGTAGATTACATAGATTATCGTTTAGAACATGCAAGAAGACATAATAAAGTTGAAACAGTAAATTTTGAAGCTCATGAAAATGTAGGTGAGTATTTGAAGGAAATTACTCATGGGGGAGCAGATGTCGTAATAGATTGCGTTGGAATGGATGGAAAAATGACGCCGATGGAATTTGTAGGTTCTGGTTTGAAGCTTCAAAGTGGATCGCTTGGAGGCTTTGTTATAGCTACACAAGCGGTACGGAAAGGTGGAATGATCCAAGTAACAGGAGTTTATGGAGGCAGATACAATGCATTTCCTTTTGGCGATATATTTAATCGAAATATTAACATAAGAACAGGGCAAGCTCCAGTAATTCCGTATATGCCAACATTGTATAAGTTACTTGCTGACAAAAAGGTCGATCCAAGTGATATTATTACGCATAAATTGCCGTTAGATCAAGCAGAGCATGGGTATGAGGTTTTCGATACAAAAACAGAGGACTGCATTAAAGTTATTTTAAAACCATAAAAGTTTTGGTTAAGGAGATGAAAACATGAATGAACAAGTTATTGCACCAAATGAGACTATGCAATTACATGAAATATTAACATTTAAGAATACTTGTCTAACTAAGGTGCTTACTACAGCACCATTGATTTCTGATGATGAATTAAAATCAATATTACAGGATGAAGCAAAAGTATCGCAAAAGCACATTGAGGAACTAAGGGAGCTTATGAAAAAATCTAATATTGCCTCTTCAGAAGATAAGGATTATTAAATTACTATAATTAAGGAAGGTGAATTTATGAATGGATTAATAGAAACTCTTACAGGCATGGATAAGATGACAGATCAAGTTATTGCCACTGATTTTTTAATAACTGCCAAAAGCAACGTTCAAAATTATGCAGTTGCAATAACTGAAACGACATCTAAAGAAGTAAGGGAAGTATTAAAGAGACAATTAAAAGACGCTATTGCTACTCATGAAAAAATATCAAACTATATGAGTGAAAAAGATTATTATAATGCTTATGACATGAGAAAGCAATTTGAGGTAGATATGAAAACTACAGATATGGCATTGAATCTTATAAAGAATATTATGTAAAAATTATAAATTAAGTGAAGAACGGATTTATATACCTCATTTTAATAATATAAGAAAATACTAAATAAAAAATGGCTTATTGGAGTAAAATAAGCCATTTAAGATTATTGTAAGTATTTTTATGGAGTAAATAATAATGTTTTAACATCTCTTCAAATATTATTATAGCTTTAAATTGTGTCAGCATTATGGCAACTATAAGTTATGATCAGCATAATAAAATCTGCATACAAGAATTGTAATAAATATGGCGTAATTTGAAAAAATGTGTTATGATAACTTTAGACATAATATTAGAAGAATATCGATTGACTGACAGACTTTTAATATTTTCCCTAAAAAGGCGGCTGAGAAAAATCTCTGCAGCCTTTTTTATTTGAATTGATTATTGTATAGTTATATAAAATAAATTATGATTAAAATAAATGGGAAAAGTATAATTAGAATCATATATAAAGGAGGTTAAATTATGTATTCACATGAAATTGACTATAAGATTTATGGAGATGACATGCAATATGTAGAAATTGAGCTTGATCCTATGGAAACAGTAATAGCGGAAGCAGGAGCTATGATGATGATGGACCCTAATATACAGATGGAAACTATATTTGGAGATGGGTCAAAACAAGGAAATAACAGTTTTATGGATAAAATTTTTTCTGCAGGTAAACGAGTACTTACAGGGGAAAGTTTATTTATGACGGCATTTACCAACTCCGGAGCATTAAAAGAAAAAGTATTTTTTGCAGCACCTTATCCGGGGAAAATACTTCCTATGGATTTAAGCAGATTAGAAGGAAAACTAATATGTCAGAAAGATGCCTTTTTATGTGCAGCTAAAGGTGTATCTGTAGGGATAGACTTTAGAAAAAAATTAAGTGTAGGCTTTTTTGGTGGAGAAGGATTTATACTTGAAAAATTAGAAGGTGATGGTCTTGCATTTATACATGCATGTGGCGCTATAGTAGAGAGGCATTTAATGCCAGGAGAAACACTTAAAATAGATACGGGATGCTTAGTTGCTATGACTAGAGATGTACATTATGACATACAATTTATTGGGGGAATTAAAAATACTCTATTTGGTGGAGAGGGAGTATTTTTTGCAACAGTAACTGGTCCAGGAAAAGTATGGATTCAAAGCTTGCCATTTAGCAGGCTAGCAGAACGTGTCTTTGCAGCAGCACCAGGTGCAGGAGGGAAAAGGAAAGAAGAGGGAAGTGTTCTCGGAATGCTTGGCAATTTCTTAGATGGAGATAATTAATACATTAACGTAATAGGACACCTTAAGTTATTTCAATAATAATTTAAGGTGTTTTTAACAGTTATTAATGTAACGAATTTAATAAGAATAGAGTTTATTATGAACATATATGCTATGGTATAATATTGATAATTTGTTATTAATATAAAAAATGAAAGTGAATTAAAAAATAAAGGTGGATATTATGAAAATTGCAGTTTTATCAGATATACATGGAAATGGTATTGCTTTAAATTGTGTTATAAGTGATATGAAGAAACAGAATATAAATAAAGCAATTATTCTTGGAGACGTTGTGATCAAGGGGCCAATGCCTAGAAAGGTTATGGAAGAATTGAAGGAGCTTAATGTTTTAGTTTGGATTAAGGGCAATACTGACGAATGGTTCAAAGAGGTAACTGAAGATTTTAAACCTAAAACTAATAATGAAAAAGAACTATATGAATATTATAAGTATGCAGAAGCAAAATTGACTGAAGAAGATAAAGAATTTATCAGCAATTTGCCGGTAATATCTTCGCTAATTATTAATGACTTGAAGATATTATGTGTTCATGGTACTCCGCAATCTATAGTTGAAGCAATTGATGGTAGTGTGCCTATAGAAGAAATTAAGGAGATAATTAAAGATGTTAAAGAAGATATTATATTATGTGGACACTCTCATTGCTCATTTATAGGCGAAGTGGAAGGAAAAAAGATTTTTAATGTAGGAAGTATAGGCATTCCATTTGATAAAGATAATAGAGCATCTTATGGAATATTAGATTTTTCTAATGAAGCTGTAAAATTAATAAATAGGAGAGTGAATTACTCAATTGATGAAGTTATAATAATAGCTGAAAAAAATAATTTTCCTTATTTAGTCCAGTATGAAAATATGTTAAGAAATGCAGCAGCTGATTAAATATCAAGTAATTAGTATTAATTCATATAAATAAGTTGTTTACTATTGATAATGATTATCATATAATGGAATCAAGAAGGGAGTGATTTTATTTATGAGAAGAAGGATCGAAGATAAACTTAATAATAAGTTAATCAATAAAGATTTTTTAAAGTATATAGGACCAGGTATATTGGTTACAGTAGGATTTATTGATCCTGGAAATTGGGTATCCAATATTGCAGCTGGATCAAGTTATGGATATAATTTGCTTTGGATCGTAACTTTGTCAACAATTATGCTTATAATATTACAGCATAATGCAGCTCATTTAGGAATAGTAACAGGGCTTTGTATTTCTGAAGCAATTAATGTCAATATAAACAAAACCTTTGGAAGAATAATTACAATAACAGCAATTCTAGCGGCCATAAGTACTGCAATGGCAGAAATCCTAGGCTCAGCTATAGCACTAAGAATGTTGTTTAATATCCCTTTAAAACTAGGAGCTTCAATTTCAACATTAGTAATAATAATAATGTTATTTTCAAATTCATATAAAAAGATAGAAAAAGTGATTATAGGCTTTGTATCAATAATAGGTATATCATTTATTTTTGAAACTTTTTTAGTAAATATAAATTGGGGAGAGGCGGTAAAAAGTGCTTTTGTACCAAACATTCCATCTAATTCATTACCAGTTATAATGAGTGTTTTAGGAGCTGTTGTAATGCCTCATAATTTATTTTTACATTCTGAAGTAATTCAAAGCAGGAAATGGAACTTAAAGGAGAAATCTATATTAGAACGCCAATTAAAGTATGAATTTATGGATACTATGTTATCTATGATAATTGGATTTGTAATAAACAGTGCTATGATCTTAGTAGCAGTAACTTTTTACAAAAATAATATAGCAGTAAATGAACTTGAGCAGGCACAGATTATGTTAAAACCATTACTAGGAAACATGGCTTCACTCATTTTTTCAATAGCATTATTGTTCGCAGGTTTGGCTTCTTGTGTTACTGCAGGAATGGCAGGAGGATCAATTTTTGCTGGATTATTTGGAGAAGAATATAATATAAATAATAAGAATAGTAAAATTGGAGTATTAATAACTATATTAGCAGCTTTGATAATAATATTTTTTATTAGTGATCCATTTCAAGGGCTTTTGTACTCTCAAATGTTGCTAAGCATACAGTTACCAATAACTATTTTTACACAAATATATTTAACTTCATCGAAAAAAGTAATGGGACAATATAAAAATACGACTATAGAAGCCATTACATTATGGATTATTGGCGGAATAGTTACAGCCTTTAATATAATGTTATTAATAAATTCACTAATATGAATGAAAATGCAAAGGGAGTCTTAACTGGCTCCTTTTAATATTAATTTAAATATTCAAATTTCATTGTGAAAAATATGGTAAAATGAATATAAATAAAATTTAATCTTAAGTATTTTTTGAGAATTTGTGAAAGGAATTGATGTAAATGAGAATTTTAGCATATAGTCATAGGTCAGATGAAACAGAGTTTTTTAAAGATTTCAGCAACAAATATAATGTTGAAGTTGTGCTGACTGAAAGTGAACCAACTATGGAAACTGCAGAACTTGCCAAAGGATTTGACTGCATCAGCATTATAACAACTATAATAGATGCAGAATTAGTTGAAAAATTTTATGAGCTTGGAGTTAAATTTATTTCTACAAGAACTATTGGATATGATCACATAGATTTAAAAAAAGTTAAAGAGCTTGGAATTCATGTGGGAAATGCAACATATTCACCTAATAGTGTTGCAGATTATAC
>JAEZKY010000126.1 GCA_023435985.1 Bacillota bacterium
ATACTTTGAAGAACGTTTTAAATTACCTACAACTGTAAATAATGATGCAAATGTAGCTGGATATTGTGAAGCTAAGATAGGAGCAGCTAAAAATGCTGAAAGTGTATATTATATTACTCTATCGACAGGAGTAGGTGGCGGATTTGTTTATAAAAATGAGATAATTAATGGCTTTAATAACATAGCTGGAGAAGTATGCAATATGATAATAAATGAAGATGAATATAGCCATGCAGGCTTAAACGTTGGAGGATTGGAAGGGCAGTGCAGTGGAGTAAGTATTTCTAGAATTGCTAGTAAGAAGTTAGGACAGGAACTCACTGCCAAAGATGTTTTTGACAGAGCTAAGGATGGAGAAGTAAATTGCAGAGAGGTTTTAAATGAGTGGTCTGTAAATTTATCTAAAGCAATTGCTAATATAATAACTATAGTAGATCCAGAAGTTATAGTACTTGGCGGATCAGTTATATTAAACAATTCTAATTACTTAGAAAAATTAATTAATGAAGTTAAGCTAAGAGTATTTAACAATATTAATGTAAATATTAAATTGGCTAAAATAGGTGATGATGCAGGATTACTTGGAGCGGGGATTCTAGCATCTTGTTTAAAATGATAGATATAATAAATGCAGTTATTGAAGATTAAAGAGAAGAAGTATATAAAAGAATCTACTATGGATTAATGATATGTTCTCCTTAAGGCAGACTGTTAGATAAAAATTTTTATTATGGACAAGTTAAGAACTTTATATTAAGTGCAGGTGGTGGATTTTAAAGGTCACCTCCCGCCTCCACCATAAAACCCACGAAAATTTAATTTGGATTTTCGTGGTTTTTTTATTTTGTTATTATGATATACTCAAATTTAACATAATTGTGTGTAGTTATTTTTTGTTAGAAGATTTTAAACATAGTATTTAATATAGGTGAGAATATAAATATATGTTAGTATTTAAGTATAATAAAGTACATATTACATGCGAATTAAAAACGGCATTTAAGATTATAGAAGAGTTAAGAAAGAGGAAAGTGATTTATGAAGAGAATTGAATTAGTTCTTATGAAGCTCAAAGAGAAAACGAGTACAAATCCAAAAGGCTGCTCTGCAACTGAAATTGCCGAAGAGCTAAAGCTTATTAGAGGTAATGTAAGTACCGATTTAAATAAACTAGCAAGTGAAGGGAAGGCAATAAAGTTAAAAGGGAAACCAACATTATTCATTGCCGCAAATGAAAAAATTGAGATTCCAGTAATATCAATAATAAATAAATTTTCTGAAGCTAATCCAAGTTTATATACAGCTATAGAACAAGCTAAAGCAGCCATATTATATCCACCTAATGGAATGAACATATTACTTCTTGGAGAAACTGGTGTCGGTAAGTCTACTTTTGCAGGGATAATATATAAGTATGCAATTGAAATGAAAGTAAAATCTAAAGACAGTCCTTTTATAACATTCAATTGTGCAGATTATGCTAATAATCCTCAGCTATTACTGGGACAATTGTTTGGAGTAAAAAAAGGTGCTTATACAGGTGCAGATTTTGATAAAGAAGGTCTTTTAGAAAAAGCTGATGGAGGAATTTTATTTTTAGATGAAGTTCATAGGCTGCCAGCAGAGGGGCAGGAAATGTTTTTTACCTTTATGGATAGGGGAGTATACAGAAGACTTGGGGAAACTGACAGCGAAAGAAGTGCAAAGGTAATTATTATAACAGCTACAACTGAAGATCCAAACATGAACTTACTTCAAACCTTTAGCAGAAGGATTCCAATGGTTATAAATATACCAGCTTTAAGAAATAGGGGAATTGAAGAGAGATTTAATCTTATAAAACAGTTTATGATTGAAGAGTCTAGCCGTTTAGGAAAGAGCATTAAAGTATCAGTAAATTCATTAAAGGCATTTTTGTTTTACGATTGTCCCAATAATATAGGGCAGCTAAAGTCTGATATCCAGCTCACTTGTGCTAAAGCATATGCAGATTTTCTTTCTAATAGAAAGGAAGATATAAGGATTAGCAGTTTAGAATTGCAGCCTTATATAAGAGAAGGATTATATAAAGAAGTTGAGCATAGACAGTTATGGAATAAGTTAATTGATATAAATAACAGATACTGCATTTTTGATAAAGATGAAAAACAAATGATTTTTGAGGAAAAAGACCAAGATGAAAATATTTATGAGATGTTAGAAGCAAAAACTAGGGAACTTAAAGCGAAAGGGGTTGAAGGTAAACAATTTGAAGAAGAAATGGAGAGTGATATAGAAGATTATTTTAAAAATTACATGATTAGATTCCATAATAAAGTAGACTCAACTAATTTAGAGAATATTATAGAGCAATATATTATGGATATAATAAAAAAGGTAATTAATTTTTGTGAAGCAGAATTAAAAAGAGAGCTTGATAAACAGATACGCTATGGATTAGCAGTTCATATTAGTAATTCCATAGATAGAATTAAGAGAAATAAAAAAATTGAAAATCCAAAGTTAAATAAGATAAGGAAAGAATATAATAAAGAATTTAATATTGCACTAGAGGCTTTGAAGATAATAGAAGAATCTATAGACAGAGAAGTTCCTATTGACGAAGCAGGATTTTTAACTATGTTTTTAATTTACAATAGTGAAAAAATAAGAAATAAACGGAATGATGTAAATGTAATAATTATTGCTCATGGTGAAGGAACTGCTACATCCATGGTTAATGCAGTAAATGGACTCTTAGGAACACAATATGCAAAGGGAATAAATGCACCAATAGAAGAAAAACCACAGATTATATTGGAGAAGACTAAGGATTATATAAGAGAAAATGGTATTAAATCAGATATTCTATTTTTAGTGGATATGGGGTCACTAGTTACCTTTGGTAGGGAAATAGAAAAAGAATTTAAATTGAAGACAAGGACAATTCCATTAGTAAGTACGCTGCATTGTATTGAAGCAACTAGAAAAGCGATGCTTGGGTACACCTTAGACGAAATATATAGGGATACCTTAGAGGTAAATAATTTATACGATAATAATGTATTAGATTATATTCCAGATGATCCTGAAGAAAGAAAGCTAGCAATTGTAACAGTATGTACTACTGGCGAAGGCAGTGCTAAAGCAATGAAAGCATTATTAGAAAGAACACTCAAATTTGAAAATAATTTTCTAGAAATTGTTCCTGTTAATATCATAGGAAAAGAAAGCATATACAGTAGATTAGATAAATTATCAAATAAATATCAAATAATTTGTTTAGTTAGTCCTTTTGAACTTGAAAGTGACTACCTGCAATATAATTTAGATGATGTTATTGAAGGTAATTGCATAGAAAATATACAAGACTTAATAAATAGAGAAAAAGTTTATGCTAAGATGGAAGATACCTTAGAACATCAGTTAAAGAAAATAGAAGGGAAAGTAGTTCTTAGTGATATAAGGAGATTTATTACAACAGTTACTAAGTTACTAAATATAAAATTAACATCAAATGCAATTATAGGAATAACTCTTCATATGGCAGTAATGATTGATAGATTATGTGATAATGGAGTAATAGATACATATGCAAATACTGATTCATATATAAAAGAAAATTTAGAATTATATAGAATAGTAAAGAGTGAATGTTCAATATTAAATACTAAGTATATAATTTATATTTCAGATGATGAAATATGTTATCTTATGAATCTATTTACTATGAAGAGTAGAAAAAAATAAAGCACATTCTCGATGTGCATTGAAAAGTTTTTGAAAAGTAAAGCACATGAATACTTTTTAAAAGCTTTTTTTTATTAGCCTAAAAAGGCTAAAATGCTATGGTCAAAGAAAGTGAAAAGTATTTTATATTAATTTTTTATGTTGGCATGAAGTTTGCTATATATATTAGCAAGAAGCAAATCAAATAATCAGAGTAGAAGGTGAAGTAATGGAAATATTATCAATGGAGCAAATAGTCATGGAATTAGTCGTAAATGGAGGGAATGCTAGAAGCAAAGCAATGGCAGCCATTAAGGCAGCAAAAGGAGGTGATTTTGAATTAGCGAAGGAAAAAATAAAGGAAGCTAATGAAGCTTTAAATAAAGCTCATGATTTCCAAACCAAATTAATTCAAAAGGAAGCGGCAGGAGAAAGTGTGGAGATAAGTTTACTTATGGTGCACGCACAAGATCATTTAATGAATGCTATGACTGTAAGAGATTTAGCTAAAGAAATGGTTTTTATGTATGAGGAGTTTAGAAAATAATTATTAAATAAAGTAAAAATAAATTTAATTAGTTTGATAACAAGATATAAATAAAATTAATAATAAAGTTTTAGGAGGAAGAAAAAATGAGATATATAACTTTAGTATGTGCAGCAGGTATGTCAACAAGTATTTTAATGGCTAGAATGCAGGAAAGTGCAAAAAAGCAAGGAATTGAAGCAAAAATTATTGCTATGTCAGAAGCAAAATTTGAGGAATATGAGGAACCAACAGAAGTTCTACTTTTAGGCCCACAAATTGAATATTTAGCAGATGAAATAAAGGAAAAATATGAACCTAAGGGAATTAAAGTAGAGGTTATAGATATGATGGACTACGGAACTCTTAACGGTGAAAAAGTGTTAAAGGATGCCCTTGCATTATTAGATTAATTAAAAAAATATTATTATAAATATTTTTGGAGGAGGACTTAATATGTCAAATTTTGATGCAAAAGCTATATCTAAAAAAATATCTCCAATGTTAAATAAGATTCAGAAAAGTAAGATAGCAAATGGTGTTTCTGGAGGAATGATGATGGCAATGCCAGTTACACTTTTAGGTGCATTTGCAGCATTGTTTTTAAACTTACAAATACCTGCATGGAAAGGTTTTATTACTGCAACTGGAATTGCATATGCATTAAATGTAGCTATAATGTTTTCAACAAATTTCTTAGCTGTAGTTTTTGGAGTAACTATAGCAAGTAGCTATGCAAAACAGTATAAAGAAGAGGGGACAGTACCAGCATTAATAGCATTAGTATGCTTTTTCGCAGTAACGCCGTTTACTACAGAGAAAGGAGTTACTACAATTACTATGCAGTGGTTAGGGGCACCTGGAATTTTTTCAGCTATTATTATAAGTTTAGTATCAACTAGAATATATGTATATATCAAGCAAAAAGGGATTACTATTAAGATGCCTTCAACTGTGCCACCAGTTGTATCTGATAGTTTCAGCAGCTTGCTTCCTGGATTTGCATCTATTATTGTATTTCTAACAGTATCAGCTCTTTTTGCTGCAACGCCATTTAAAACTATGCACCAATTTATATATAGTTTTATTCAAACACCACTACAAGGTGTTGGCGGAAATATTGTATCAATAATAATTCTATGGACATTTGCACAAGTATTATGGTTTTTTGGGATTCATGGAACATTGGTTATTTATTCAGTTATGATGCCGATATTCACAGCAATGGATGCAGCACAACTATCTGCTTATTCAGCAGGAGAAGCTCTTCCAAATATAACAGGTAGAGCATTTGTAAGTGTATATACAATGTCTGCCAGTGCAATTGGATTTGCCTTACTTATGCTATTTGCAGCTAAAAGTAAACAATATAAAACTTTAGGAAAGCTAACAGCAGTACCATCTTTATTTGGAATTAGTGAACCATTAGTTTTTGGTACACCTCTTGTTTTTAATTTTAAATTTGTAATACCATTTGTGTTTATGAATGCAATTAATTTAACTATTGCGTATTTTATGACAGTAACAGGAATAGTGCCAAGAGTTGCAGGGATGACGCCAATGAGTGGAATGCCAATAATATTTAGCGGTTTAATGGAAGGAAGCTGGAAGATAGCCGTATTACAAGTTGCACTTGTAGGACTATCAACTTTAGTGTGGTATCCATTCTTTAGAAAAGCGGACAAAGAAGCCTATGAATTAGAGCAAAAGTCAGAAAATCAATAGCATATTTTAGAAATATAGAATGTTATTAAGAACGGATTAAATTTAAATAATTCTCTTTTTGAACTAAGGAAATTTAAATAAAAGATTTAATTTAAAACCATCACTTTTAGTGATGGTTGAATTTCTAACTTTTGATATTACGTATATATGGAGGATAGTGCTGTGAAAGTAATAAATTTAAATGATAAATGGATATTTACTAAAGAAAAAACTCAAGAATATATAGGAAAAGAGATCTCTGAAGGTGAAAATGTAACTTTACCACATTGTTTTAATGATGTAGATGGGCAAAGCGGAGATGGAATGTTTAAAGGAGAATGCTGTTATCAAAGAAAATTAGATATAACAGAAAAAGAATTAAATAAATTTATATTTCTAGAAATAGGCGCCGCGGCTATTATTTCTAAAGTATATGTAAATGGAGAATTGGCTGGAAGCAGTAAATGTGGATTTTCAATGTTCAGGGTATTTTTAAATCCATTCTTACATTTAGGAGAAAACATTATTTCAATTATAGTAGATAACAGTCGTCATGACGATGTATATCCACTAATGGCTGACTTTTCATTTTATGGAGGAATATATCGTGAAGTTAACCTTGTAGTAGCAGATGCTCTTCACTTTGATTTAATGGATAATGGTAGAGATGGCATATACTTAACTCAAAAGAGAATTTGTGAGAACAAGTTTGAATTAAAAATAAATGGAAAAGTTATAAATGAATTAAAAGAAACAAAAGCTTCTAAGATTGAATTTAAATTATTAAATAAAGAAGAAAAAATAATATTTAAGAAAACGGTTAATATTAACATATCTAAAGATTCAGAATTTGAATTAATAGAAGAAATAAATAATCCAGAATTATGGCAGGGAATAGAAAATCCTTATCTTTATAAATTTGAAGCAGAATTATACTATGAAGAAATGATGTGTGATAAACGAAGCATAGAAATTGGATTTAGGAACATAGAAATAACACCAGATAAAGGAGTATTTTTAAATGGTAAAGCTATTAAGTTTAATGGAATAAGCCGCCATCAGGATTTCGCAGGTATTGGTAATGCTTTAACTAAAGAACACATGGATTTAGATATGTCAATTATTAAAGAAATAGGTGCCAATACTATAAGACTTGCTCATTATCAACATAATGATTATTTTTACAGCCTTTGTGATCGTGAGGGAATATTAGTATGGGCTGAAATTCCTTTTATCAGTATTCCAACCACTTCTGATAAGGAAAATAAAAATGCTAAGGAACAGTTAGAAAGATTAATTAAGCAGGCGTATAATCATAGTTCTATTTATTGCTGGGGTGTTCAAAATGAAATCACTATAGCAATAGAAAATGAACAGATACATGAAATGGTAAAAGAACTTGCAATTATGGCTAAGAAATTAGATTCCAGCAGGTTTATAGCTCAGGCTAATATTCACTCAGTGGCTAATGAGAGTAAGCTTAATGAATTGACTGATTTTGTAGGCTATAACTTATATTATGGATGGTATTATAAGGAAATGAAAGATTTAGGAACAAGATTAGATGAATTTCATAAGGCAAAACCTAATATACCAGTTATGGTTACAGAATATGGGGTTGATACTAATCCTAAGCTTCATTCATATAACCCAACAGTAAAAGATTATACAGAAGAATATCAGCTATTGTTCCAAAATAATGCTCTAAAAACTTTTAATGAGAGAGAATTTGTTTTGGGCGGGTATATATGGGCTATGTTTGATTTTGGCAGCGAAATCAGAAATGAAGGTGGAGAAAAGGGGAGAAATCAAAAAGGTCTAGTAACCATAGACAGAAAGATAAAAAAAGATTCTTTTTATCTCTGCAAAGCATATTGGTCAAAGGAGCATTTTGTTAAATTGGCTGGCAGCAGATTTGTAAATAGGCATGAGGAGTTAAATGATATAGTGGTGATTTCCAATGTTGATCATATTAAGCTGTACGTAAATAATGAATTCATAAGTGAAATTAATAGCAATGAACCAATAAAGAAATTCGAAGCGGTTAAATTAGTTTTAGGAGAAAATAAAATTAAGGCAGAGGCGTTTGATGAAACCGGAGGTATTTACACTGATGAAATGATTTTAAAGCATGTTAAAGAAGCAGATGAAAGCTATATACTTAAAAAACCAGAAGAACAAACACATGTTACTAACTGGTTCCAAAAGTTCGATTTATCTAATGTTCAAGAAGTAGCTATAAAAGAAGGATATTATTCAACTTTTGATACAATTGAAGAACTTTATAAAGATGAACAAGCAAAAGCTATATTTGTAAAATATTTTGGAGATATAGCTGAAAGTCAACAGTTTAAGGTTATGATGGGACTCATGACTATAGACAGCATGTCTAAGAGATCTAGGTTTAACATACCAAAGGAACTATTAACTGTTATTAATACAGAATTAAATGTTATACAAAAGAAATAAGATCAATAAAGTTGCAGTATCAAGATAAATGGTTTTCTATCAAATGTTATAGATAGATTATACAAGGGGGAAATAAAAATGATTAAAAGAATAAACAAAATCACTTCATTATTAGTAGCAGCTGCTGCTGTTGTTTCACTAGTACCTGTGGGGGTAAGTGCAGCAGAAATTAAGACAATTGACGTACATGAAGGCACGATAGAAAGTGCGGCATCATTCAGTAATGGTTCTTATTACATTGATGGGGATATTGATGGAAAAGGTGAAGCTGTTTATTATGTATCACCAGATGGAAAGTATAATGAATTATTATCTGGTTCTAATAATAAGAATAATCAGATTGAGCAAGGATCTTTAGCTTCTAACTTTGCGGGTAAATATGCTCGTGTTCTCAGTAATGATCTGTATACAGCAGATTATACTGTTGATATGACTAGTGGAACTGTAACTGATACTGATGCAAAGCAAGATATGTTAGATGCAGTTGGAAAAGCTTTAAAAAGCAAAATTAAAGATGCGACAGATAGATATGATAAGCCAGACAAAATTCTAAAAAAATATGAGGATCATAATATTCTAAGAAAACCAGGTAATTACTTTATGACTACATATGCTGCAAATGATAATGAAAAAAAATATGCACAAATCGATAGTAAAGGGAACTACTATTTTAATGTTTATTGTGACATAAATGGAAATTATATTGATGGTGACTATAATTTAGGAAAAATCAAAGTCGAAACGACTACTGCCGGCGCAGCTACTATTAGCAATACAGAAGATTCAAAGGACATTAAATCTGGTAAAGTAAGTGCAAGTCTTAGTAATATTGTTAATATAGATCACGATCAAAACAATGTTTATAGATGGGCAACTATTACAGTTATGAGTGATTCGCCAATAAAAGCAATTAATGGAGTAAAAATTATAAATAAAAATAAAGATATAAAGACAGCATTTACTGATGTGAAAGGAGATCAAACTGAAATAAGCTATAATGTTATCCAAAAATTATCAAAAGTAGCAGCTTCTAATGAGATAAATGGAGCTAAATATCCTCAGACTGTAACTAATTACGTGCTTGCAGATAAACATGGTAATGCTGTAGATGGGATTGATGGCAAAGGCAAAATGATAACTGGCAACTATTTTATAATGGATGGAAAAATTTCAATATATGCTCTTAATTCAGATTGTACACAAGTGACAATTAGACCTTACGAATTTAGTTCAGATGGTAACTGGAATTACTTGGATGAAGGAAATATAGATACAGAAGATTGTGAAGAAGCTGATGATCCAACACTTGGTACAGTAGGTGCTGTAGCTGCTTCAGGAGGAGTTCTTTATAGAGTATCCGACGGATATGTATACTCATATGATAATAATGGTGGTTGGAATAAAACTTATAAAATAGATTCATCTTTAAATGAATTTACAGTTGAGAATGTTGGTAATATGATTTTATGGAATAAAGATAAAGAGCTTTATTCAGTAATATCTACAAAACCTGCAGTGGCATCAACTGCAACAACTACAGCTGCAGCGAGTGTAACAAATGTAACAGCAACAGCAACGGCTGGATGGGTACAATCTACAGATGGAGCTTGGAATTATAACAAAGTCGATGGAACTAAAGCTACTGGTTGGATCAACGACAAAGGAACTTGGTATTATTTAAATGAATTAGGGGTTATGAAAACAGGTTGGATCAGCGACAAAGGAACTTGGTATTACCTAAATGAATCAGGAGCTATGTTGGCGAACACAACTGTTGATGGATATGTACTAGATGCAACAGGAGCTTGGATTAAATAGTTAATATGTATGGTGGACAATTGAAAAATTAGGAGAATGGGCTGTTTTAAAATAGAAATTTAATTCCTATTTTGGGGCAGCTCATTGTATGATTTAGCTATAATATTCATTAGAGAATTACTATATATTTACATGGATATTATAGCTATAAGTTCATCATTTACTAAAAAGCTATCTAAAAATTTGACAAGGAGATTGATAGTGAATTTGAAAGGCCTTGCTTCGTCTCCACCATAAAATCCATGACCATTTGTATTCGGCTTAAGTGGCTGCTTATAGGTGGTCGTGTTTTTTCCTTGATTGAAGCAATGGGGGCTGAAAGAAAATCGTACTTATACTTTGATTTGAATGAGCTGAAAAGTAAAAAAAGATAGCTTATGCTATCTCTTTGGCATATGAATAATTATTTTTGTTTAACTGGTATCCATACTTCAACTTCCCAGTCTGCTGGATTTCCATTTATTAGAATTTCTGAAATAGGATTTCCACTGTATTCATAATTATATTTTTCAGTAAGAATTTCTTTGAAAGCTTGCTCTTCAAGCTCATCAAAAGCTAAACGAGATAATCCACCTTTTCCTTCAATTCCTAGTTTTATATTAAAATTTGCAGGTTTATTTAATTCAATGGCTCGCGATACTGCTGCTGATTTGGGTATAAATTATAAGATGAGCAGTGATAATGCTTATAAAGTATTATACTGGAAAGCAAATTATAGTGTTGAAGAAACAATTATTGCAACTGGAAAATCAATAATTGAGAAAAATATATTTTAATAGCTTTTCGTCTGGTGGGTTAGTCCTCACAAAATATAGTCGATTGTAGTTTTAATATACTTTAAGTTAAAATCTATAGTGATTTTAAGGGTCACGCTTCGCCTCCATCATAAAATCCACGACCATTTGTATGTAGCTTAAATAGCTATTTACAGGTGGTCGTGGTTTTTTATTGCTACAGGCGGCTTCTATGCATTTTGCAAAATATGAAACAATCCATAAATTAATCAATATTAGAATTTAGTTTATTTTTTTCTTCAGAAACCGTATGGAGGATTCTCTTTAAAATAGTAATTGTTTGTTCTTCTTCCCTTTTAGATAAATTTTTAGAAAAAATAGACACTAATTCTAAAAATGCTTCATCTATTTTAGGGATAACTTTTTTACCTTCTTCTGTTAAATATAACTTATAAATACGCTTATCATTTTCATCTTGAACTCTTTTTACATAATCATTTTCTATTAAATTTTTTACTGCTTTTGCAGTAGTTGATTTACCTACATACAAAAATTCACTTAACTCTTTCTGATTTATACCTTCATTTTTTGAAATCACATATAAAAAATCATGTTGGCCACTTCTAATATTTAAATCTATAAGCTTTGAATTTATTATGCTCTGAGCATTTCTGTAAATTGCTGCATTAAGTTTACTAATGTTCTCCATAGTTACTTATCTCCTTTACATTAGTTTCCTATAAAACCATCTTAATTATATAGATAAATAATTATAGTTTCAATGATTTACTAGGATATATATTTTTTGAAATTACGAATTGCTATTTTTAAATATAGATTATATTATTTGCAAAAAGAAAACTCTGCCATTGATAAAACGCAGAGCTAACTTTGTATGTGATTAATATACGTTTTGAGAATTTGTGTTACGTATAAACTTTAAGGTAAAATGCTACTTTTGTATTTGTGATTGAAGTTTTCTTTTTCTACCAATAATGAAATAAAGAATAAACGCTATAATAGCAGATCCACTTGCCCAAAGATACATTTGAGCATATCCGACGTTTGATGAAACTACTCCTAAAATTACTGCACCTAATCCTATACCGCAATCAAATGCAGTGAAAAATGTAGCATTGGCAGCACCTAGACGGGAAGGTGGAACACCAGTCATTGCCATTGTCTGTAAGCTAGATTGAGTTGCTCCAAAGCCTATTCCGTAAATAAATGCGGCGATTAAAAACATGCTAATATTTGAGGCCTCAGATAACAGTGCCATAGATATAATTACACATATAAAACCTGGAATAATTGCATAGTCAAAACCTAATTTATCTATTATTTTACCGAATATTGGTCTAGAAATAAATAAGGATATTGCATAAACTGTAAAGAAAACTCCAATGTTCTCTATGCCTTTTTGCGAGGCATAAAGAGGTAAGAAACTGGTTAATGCACCATAAGTTATTGTTACAAAAAATACTATAATAGAAGGATTTACAGATACTTTTTCATACAATGAAGCCTTTATTTCAGTTTGCTCTTTAATCTCAATTTTTTTGTATTCTAATTTAAAAGCAATAATGGCACCAAGCACGGCTAGTAGAGTAGATATAAAAAACAGAGCCTGAAAGCTATATTTTGATATCACAAATAGTCCAATGGTAGGAGCTACAGCCATGGCCAAACTACTTGTCAAACTAAAATATCCCATTCCTTCACCAAAACGATCCTTTGGAATATTATCTGTAGCAATTGTATTGGAAGCTGTACTTGCTGCACCCCAGCCAAAGCCATGGATAAAACGCATTATAAGAATTGCACTAATAAATGGAACTAGTGAATAAGAAAATACTGATATAATAAATATAAATAATCCAACTAAAAATACCTTTTTTCGTCCTAATTTATCAAGAAGTAATCCTGAAATTGGCCTAATTATTACTGAAGATACTACAAATGCTCCAGTTACTAATCCAATAATAGAGTTTGTCCCTCCGAGTTTTTTTGCATATAGCGGAAGTGTAGGTAATAACATTTGAAATCCAAAAAATATTAACAAGTTTATGACGTTTATAATGACGAAGTTTTTTGTCCAAAGAACCTTATCTTTTTGTATATCTTTTTCCATGATTGTTCTCTCCTTTGTAATATTAGTTTCCTTTGCAACTAATATTAATATAACATAAATTAGTTTCCTTTGCAACTAGTTTGACTTATAAAGCCGGTGAAATTAAATTTTTTATATGTATATGCTAAAATGACTTATCAGGCAAAGATAAAGAGTGGTAAGCTTTTTTTGTTTCTTTAAGAAATTATAATGAAGTTGGATATAAAGATAACTTTTGAAAGTGGCAGAAACAAGTGGTCTGTGAAGTTATGAACCAGAAGAAAAATTTTGTGTAAATATAAACAAGTCTATGAATAGAGAAAATATACATAGTATAGATTGGATTAGCTTATAGAATAACATTGGATGATTAAAAAATATTAAAAGTGGTTATTGTTGAAAGGAAAAATGGAATTATAATAAATTAAAATGATTTAACGAGGAGAGTTTATATGAGAATAATAATTAACAAAGAGATTAATATACCTAAAAATAATTTAAATAAAGTACATTATAGATAAAACCCTTATTATTCATAAGGTACTTTTTTAAATTATTTATACATTGAATTTGAGATGTTAATAACTAACTAAAAATTATGAAATATTAAGTTTTCAATATAGAATTTCTTTTTTTTCAATATTACCGACTGCACTCAGAAGTTTCACCAGTTAGAATATCAATTCCATGAGGAAGGGCAGGTAGTATAACCTCTAGATTTTCTACAGCACCTTTGGGACTTCCAGGTAAATTTACTATTAAGGTGCTTCTTCTAATTCCGCTAACAGCCCTTGAAAGCATGGCTTTAGGAGTTATTTTCAGCGAAGCATTTCTCATTGCTTCAGGGATACCAGGAACTGGTTTTTCTATAACACTTGTGGTGGCTTCTGGAGTAACATCTCTTTTTGAAAAACCTGTTCCTCCATTTGTTAAGATCATATTAATACCTAAGGAATCACAAAGATATATTAGTTCTGCTTTTATCATTTCAACTTCATCAGGGATTATTTTATAATATTCTACAGAAAACTTATCAGTTGGTAGAATATCTTTTATAGCTGGACCAGTTAGGTCGTCGCGTTGATTGTTGTAGCCTTTATCACTTATAGTTAGTATTGCTGTACTTATCATTATGTTTACCTCCTGAGGGAAGATTTGTATTAGGCACAATTAAATAAATAACAAGTCCATTTGTCAGCCTTCAACCTGTTATTTAATTTCATGTGCCTTAGTAAATATTTAAACTTAAATAATTATACTATAATTTAATCATAGATGAAAATATTAATATTAAATATAAGATTAATT
>JAEZKY010000141.1 GCA_023435985.1 Bacillota bacterium
ACTACAGTTGCAGGTACTGTAATAGTAACTGTTCCTGAAGGTGGAATATCACCAACATTAACTACTATTTTGGAAGCACTTGAACTCGAATCAACTGTACCTTGAGTAGTTGTTATTTCACTAGGCATAAATTGAATATGATTTGGAGCACTATCATTAATTACTACTGCTTTCGCTGTTTTTGAACCTGTATTAGTAACCACTATGGTGTAAGTAAAAGTATCACCTACCCATACAGATTTCACACTGGCTGTTTTTACAACGCTTAATGTAGTGTCAGGCACTCCATTAAATATAATCGAAACATCACCGCCAGCATTATTAGTATTATCACCTTTTGCATATGCAATATTAACTATAGCACCTGCTCCTGTGGTAGTTCCTCCATTATTAACACCGCTATTTGCTGTTACATTCACTGCACATGATGCACTTAAGTTACTTCCATCATGTAATTGCAGTTATTGTTGCTGTTCCTGGGCCTATGACACACTGCCTTTACTATGGTCTGTTCCACTGTGCCACTTCCGTCTAGTTAATGTACCACCGCAAAAACCACATTCAAGCATATAACTAAACGCATATAGTCTACTGAATTTTTCCCTTTTAATATTTCCGTCACTAATTTTAATCCTGTTTTGATTCCTTTTTTCTAAAATTGCCTGTGCCTTTTCAAAAGTTTCTTCATTAATAATAGCTTCGTGGTGGTCTCTAATATAAAATTTATCTTCTTCGCCAAAGTTATCTAGTCTTCTCTTCGAAATTGGGTCAACAGTAAAAGTCTTTCCCATAAGCAAATCGCCTTTATATTTCTCGTTTTTAATTATTCCAATTACAGTTGATTGTGCCCATGAACTGCTTCCATATCTTGTTTTATATCCAAGATTCTCTAATTCTTTACCTATTACTGAACCTCCAGCACCCTCAATATATCGATTGAAAATATATTCTACAATTTTAGATTCTTCTTCATTTACAGTTATCGTCTTATCCTCTGGATGATAGTCATACCCTAAGCATCCTTAAAATCCAACTAATTCACCGCATTTCATTTTCATTTTAAGCCCCTTTTTTACATTCGCAGATATATTTTCAACTTCTTGTTGCTCTACAGAGCTAAGAACTACAAGAAGTAATTCCCCATCCATTAAATCAGAAAATGAAAATTCATTCCTAAAATGTCTGAAAATATCTCTGTAATACTTCTTTTGTTCGTACTTTATGACTTTCTTTGTAATACAATCAAATTGAGCTTCTATTGCCTTTTCAAAAAAGATGATTGCATAAATTCACCCCCTTTCCGTCACGGCGTGGTTGAGGTTTTCCCTCTCTCCTCTTTCCGCACCGTAGCTACCTACGGAGGTGAGTATTGTTGCATTTTCAAAAAAATTTTCTACAAAAATCTTCAGTATTGAAAAAAGCACAAAAACAGTCTGACGAATCTGCTTTTGTGCTTTTTTTTGTAAAATAATGAAATATTTCATGACAGCTACCTCCTAATAGCCGCCATTCATTAAAATGATAACCTAATAATTTTTTATGTATTTGCGTAAATAAAAAAACGACGGCTTTAATACAAAACCGTCGTCTGGATAAATACATTTAATTGAACGCATAAAAGTGATACTGCCAAAACACTGTTTTTTTATCTGCCGTGTGACAGTATAGCTGTTGACAAGGAGCACATACATGGGCAGAAATGGATGAATACTGGAAATTATTATTTCTAAATCGATATTACCTAATGTATCATATGTTATATGTATCCACTCCAACTCACTACTGAAAAAATCAGATGGTGTTAATTACATTTAAAGACTGGATAATAAATAATTGTAATTTCGTAATGCTTGTTTTAACTGTCCATAACTTCAATTACTATTGTTGTTATCATTAGTTTTTTCTCTATTAATTCTTGCTTTGTCTATCACGTACCATCTCCTAAATTATATTATTAAAGAAAACCTGCCACAAAAAGGCAGGTTACTTAATAATTCGTAGCAGCAGATAGTCTGTTACAATGAATTTTACACCGTAGCGCCTTTTATCTTTGCATCCCTACGTTTGGATAGGTTTTCCATTACTAATTCAATTATTAATTCAAACAAATAAGCAAAACCGCTGGTACTTAATTACAAATCGGTAAACCAATGTCTTATTACCATTTTAGTACTCGTTCAATAACTGTATAAGTAATAATACAGGTCAATTTCTTTGCTCTACATATTCTGCAATAGTTCCATCAAAGTGTTTTACTATCATATTTTTTCCTGTAGGAGTTTCCTTAATATCTTTAATTATCACAGAACCGTTTTTTAATAAAAAATCCTTAAATAATATTACAGAATCAACCAAAAGAGTTAATTTTGTGTTTTTAAAAGACTTTAACACTTCGTCCGAACCGCATATAATTAAGATACTGCCTACTTGCGCCAGTTCTAGGTGAAACTGCACATGCTTAAATCTCATGTTACACTTCTCACCCAGTAAGTTTTCATAGAATGTTATAGTCTGATCTATTTCATTTACATAGATTCGATTTAAAATCTGTTGAATTTTCATTTTCATTTCTCCTTCAATTTCTATATAATTTCCTTATATTTTTAGTAATATTTTTTATTATCAAGTATAATGATTACGACAACTTGTCCGTTACTTCCGATTTTGCGTCAAATGCTTGTACATTGGCGGAATGCTTAATTTCTCCATTCAGTTTTATTGCTAAAATTCCCATGATGATAATCGTGATAGCGTCGGCAATTGGTTGAGCAGCTATAACTCCATTTAATCCTATAAATTTTGGCAGCATCAAAATAATAGGAATAAAAAACACGGCCTGGCGCCCGGCGCAAAGTACCCAGCCGCCTAATGGTTTACCAAGTGCCATAAAGAACATACAGTAAATTGCTTCCATGCCATAGAAAATGTATGTAATAATATTGATACGAAGAGCAAATGAGCCAATTTCTATGACAGCCGCATCATTCGTTGTAAATAACGAAATAACAGACTCTGGAAATAATATCATAAGTAACGTCATTAAAACACAGAAAATGGTAGTCCATTTTACTGCAATCTTTGTTGCACTTTGTAACCGGTCATATTGTCCAGCACCATAATTATATCCAGCAACAGGCTGAAAGCCTTTTGCAAAACCAAATACTGCATAGATACCCATAGAAATTACACGAGTCACGATTCCCATAGCAGCAATTATGGAATCGCCATATGGCTGCGCCGCCATATTGGTTAAACTAATTGCAACACTGGTTGCAAGCTGAAAAACAAGTATTCCTATTCCAACTTTAAAAATTTCTTTGAAAATCTTACTTTCAAATTGGATATCTTTTGGAGAAAACCGAAAGACACTTTTTTTCTTTAATATGTAGAACAAATACATAATAGATGTAACGATTTGAGCAACGGCCGTTGCTACAGCAGCCCCTATAATCCCCATATGCAAACTATAAATGAAAACAGGGGCAAATATGACATTAAGTCCAGCTCCAAGGAGCATGGCAGTCATCGAAACTTTAACCGCACCTTCACTTGAAGTAATATTGTTCATAGTAACATTAAATATATTGAAAATTGAACTGACTATATAGATCATGGCATATTGTTTTGCATAAGGAAAAATTGTTCCCGTTGCACCTAAGCCCCATATCACTTTATCTAGAAAGCACTCTAACAGAATTATTACAACAGCCCCAATGCAAAGGCTAAAATAAAGAGCAGTAGAAGCCACATGACCTGCTTCTTCATTTTTTCTCTCACCCAATAGTCTTGATATATACGCCGCTGCCCCTCCCCCAAACATAACTGCTATACCAACAATTGCTTGACCAAGAGGAAATGCAATGGATATTGCTCCCATTTGACTAGTCCCAAGTCCCCCAACAAAGTAAGCATCAATCAAATTGTAAGCCCCTGTTACAAGCATGCCGATCATTGTTGGCAAACCCATTTTCAATAAAAGTTGCTGAATTGGTGCTTCCCTAAGCATAATGATACGTTCTTCCTTGTTCATAATAAAAACCTCCTTAAATTTATTATTTTAATGTATCAATTAGTATTAAATCGTTGTATTACTCTTTGAATGTAAGGATGCTATTACAAGCTTAGTAATTACTCTATAATTGCTATCAATTGAAGTTATTGCTTTATCCATAGCTTCCTGAATTTGATTTTCCTTTTTCTGCAGCTTCTTAGAACCTGAAAGTACTAAGATGACATTCGTGTACAAACCCGATTTTACAATCCTCAGGCTCTTAATTTTCGAATTCAATTTGAACTCTTGAATTGCCTGTCCAGCCTTTTTTGATATCATGTCATGAATAGCGTGATCGTCAACTAAGAAATCTGTTTCTATAGTAACATCACAGCCAATTTCCAAGTAAAGCCTATAAGTAATTTCATTGGCAATGTGATTTAAGATAATATTATTTTCTTCGTCCCATCCTTCAATGTGCATCGAAACTACATAACTACCAAGACCATAATCATGAATAATTAAATTATTTATTCCCTTAACTTCCAGATAATGCATAGCTACTGATGTGATTCTGTCAACTAAATCTTTATCTGGAGATTAATCCAGCAGCCTTTCTACAATTTCGAACATAGCTTTTAAGCGTGAAAACATAATGAAAACAGAAACTAGCAGCCCGCACCAGCCATCAATTTTCCATCTAGTAAAACACTGTACAACGAGTGAGATTACAATAAATGCTGTGGCAACCATATCGCTAATACAGTCAGCAGCTGTGGCTTTCATTGCAGAAGAATTTATTTTATTTGCAATATTCTTGTTGTAAATAAACATATACAATTTAACAAGAATTGAGCAAATAAGCAGAATTAATATCAGAACATTAAATTCTATATTTTGGGGATAACGAATTGATTCAATTGAATGTTTAGCCAACTCACCGCCCATTGTCAGTACAGCAAGAGCGGATAAAAATCCCATAAGCCATTCATAACGTCCATGCCCAAATGAATGACCGATACCAGCTAGACAAAAGCCGAAAAAATAAGCCGCTGAAGTACCTGCATCCGCTAAATTATTGAAGCCATCTGCTACAATTGCTGCTGACCCGCTTATCAGCCCAGCAGACAATTTAATTATGAATAAAATAATGTTTAATAAGATTCCAACAATACTGCAGAGCTTCGCATAAAACTTCTGCACAGATGAAGATGTAGTATTTTCATAATCCTTTATCAATAAACGAGCCAGTAAAGATACCCTTTATCGCCTCTTCTCCTTTCTTTCCCAATGCATTTTTTATTGCTTCAAACGTTTCATTAATCAATATATGTTACATACGACAAGCATCTTTTTCTGCCGTTTATGATGTGATTGCCAGATATCTAATTTAAAAATTGCGCACAGTATAATTTCACTCATAAATCTTATTTGCAAATTACAGTCCGTCCTCATTAAAACACACATTATTTTATTAACTTCAACATAATTAAATTGATTTTTAATTTCTTATCATATGTCATATACACTATTTTGCATATCCCATTTACTTTGCTATGTCTATCTTCACAAGTTTATAAATCATCAAAATCATTTTTAGGTAATCCCCTTCTTATCAGTCTAGTTGAATAAATTTATTCACTCATATAATAGCATGATGTGTTTGGGGTGTCAATGAGTAAATTTATTCATTCAAAATTTCTAAAAATACACCTGATAGTCAAAAGGCTTTCATGTGCATCTTCTACAATTTTCTATAAATGTTTTTAATCTTCTTTCATTCTTAAAACACGCATAAACATATCCATAGTAAAATCAAAGAATGAAAGCATATATTCTTGTGTATTTTTTGTTGGCATTTCTTCATGAAATGTGTGTACCAGTCCAAAAATTAAAAATTTAGCGGTACTAGATATATTGCTGCAATGAAAAACATTTTCATTTACTCCTTGTTCTATGATTGGAATAATCACAGAAATCCATTGATTCGCAACATTATCCAAAAGGATAGACCTTATTTCTGATCCCTCATTGTATCTGGATTCAAATTCATGGTGATCAACTGAAAAATCAAGCATACGTTTTATTACAAGATTAACTTTATCAATAGCAGTGACATCCTGTGATATTGGGATTTTTATTTTTTCTACAGCTTGCATAGCATAATATTCAGATGTTGCCGCAAAAAGTTCAGTTTTTGACTTAAAATATCGATAACATAACCCCGGCGATACATTCATCTTTTCTGATATGTCTTGGATTGTGGTATCTTCATAACCTTTTTCAGAAAATAGTTTCAATGCGGTTTCTATTATTTCTTGTCGGCGTTCATCCGGTTCCTTTGATATACGTATTTTACGGGAACGATCATTTGACCTTTCCTTTTTTAATGTTTTATCTTGTGATAATGCCATATATGTACCTCCGTTGAGTATTACTTTTTCAGTGAATGAATATATTCATTATTATCTATTTACACTTTGTTGTCAAGTAATTAGCTTTAATAATGATATATCAAATCAAATGCATCGCCTTGTATTTTTTAATTCTAGTGATGATCTGTCCTCCTAAAATTATGGCTATAAAATGTCCAAGAGTCCATTGGTACCATCATGAGTTTAGATTGGCTTGAATTGCTCTTTTTACTCTGTTTGATAGAAAAACGCAAAACACTCATTGAAATTATATCATTTTCAAAAAAACGATTAAATGATTTAATAGATATAAAAATGTGTTAATTGTTATACGGAATTTTATAGGGCATTAAGCGGAGCAGTTTGGGAAGTGGCTAAAACATACTCTACATTAACTATCTAAATTACAATGATTTCAAAATTCAAAACCATTTCAATGGCATTCTCATCGCTATCACCAGCGGCTACAATTACATCAAACTGTAAGTTCTTATTTTTCTTCATACTCTGATTCCTCCTAAAAAAAAGAAATATTCAAAGCTTTCTATTGCTTTAAATACTCCTTTTCTTTCTTATACAATTAAATATATATTTAATTTTTATTTTGGTTTATTGTTATTTTTTACAAAATTCTTTTATTACTTATGATATGGGTGTCCCTATCATAATCAAGTGATATATTCTTTAACATACACTAATCTCTAATGATAGCTTATTTTAAATCCCAAACTTATACACCTACATTTATGTTCACTTTCAATATATTTAAGTAAATATAAGCCTTTTGATTATCAGAATCACTTTATCTTAAAAAGAGATTTAACTACATAATCTTTCACTCCGTCTCCAAAATGAGTCATCATGCGGTTAAAAGATGGAACTCCAGCCATATATCTTTTTTTGGGTCTTGATGCTTCTATAGCCTTTTGTACAACTAAAGAAACAACTTCCGGCCCTGGTTCATTAGTACGTGCATTATCGTTAAAAGTTTTATAATTTTTGTATAGTTCATTATACGGAGAACTAGAGTCCGATATTATTTTATCTGAATTATTTTGAACTGTTTTCATAAAGTTTGTTCGAATATTTCCAGGCTCTACAACTACAACAGAAATACCGAAAGCTGATAACTCCAAGCGAAGTGCATCACTTAATGCTTCTGTCGCAAATTTTGAAGCACAATAAGCACCACTGACTGGAAGAACCATTTTACCCGCAATTGAACTAATATTTATTATCCTACCTGACCTTTCCTTTCTCATATAGGGAACAACTACTCGAATCATTCGTATAATACCATAAACATTAACATTAAACATTTGTTCAATATTATTATCTGATATTTCTTCTACAGTACTTCTGAACGCATAACCAGCATTGTTAATCAAAACATCTATCTTTCCAAAATGTTGTATTACTTTATTAACTGCATCTGATATGGATTCATTGCTAGTAATATCTAAAGAAAGTTTTAAAGCCACATTTAGATTTTCCATATCATTTAAATTTCTTGCCGTAGCAACTACTGTGTAACCATTTTTAGATAATCTCTCAGCCATTTCTCTACCTATTCCTGAAGAACAGCCTGTAATAAGAATTACTTTTGACATCATATTTAATTTCTCTCCTTACATTACAAATATTATATATATGTTGTGATTACTTTACTCCTGGTGATATATATACCACCCTTGTCCAAGTAAATCGTCATAATTTAAATAAGTTTTTACATCATTTAAAACATACTATGGATTATTTATGTTCAATATTATTTTTACATTCCCAAATAAAATGACATTCATTGCATCCATCTGCAATACGTTGATTTAAACCATCGCGATGAAATGTAATTTCTTCAGGTAAGTAAGAATTAAATACTGCATTATCCACTTGGCAGATTAATTTTGTTGCTTCAGGAATTTGTAAAGAAGTTGTTAATTCATGATAAAGGCATTTAGTTATTTTTATCTCAAATTTATTTTTATCTTTAGAAACTATTTCTAGAGTATTCCACTTAGTTGTTCCTGTTTTATTAATTTGCAATTCCTGTTCAATAAAATTTTCAAAAGTTCTTGGTTTATTAATAGAATCAAACAGAATGCTTTGCATTGCTACTCCTCCTGTAAGCAATACTATTCTCATTATTTCAAATGCTTTTTCATTGCCTAACTTATTTTTTAAATTTATGTATACCCATAATGGCATTGAAATAAAATTTATTAAATCAGGCGGGAATTTTTTATCAATAGTACTCTGAAAGCTTTGAAGAGATGATTTACACTCTTTCAAAAAACATTCTGGCGAAATAATTTCGTCCTTTAAAAGTTGTAATAACATTGGTGTAGTAATTTCTGTTAACTCAAATTCTTTTTTCAATTTTAATACCTCCACAAAAATATTTTTTAGTTACTAAAACATTATATCTATATATAGCCTCATTCAATTATTAGGCCAAAAATTAATTAATCTATCTGAAAATTATAATATTATTTATTTAGTAACTTTTTTAAATCAAATTCTTTTTTCAATTTTAAGATCTCCTTATAGCAAAATATTTTTTAGTTACTAAAATATTATGTCTATATAAAGTCTCCTTTAATTAGGAGACCAAGATTCGATTAATTCATCGAGAAACTTATTTATGATATTAATTTCCTCCGGAACAAGTTCATCTATATATTCTTCCATATGATGATATTGTTCTTTATGATAATTACTATGCTCAACATTAGCAATTTCTCCTTGAGGTGTTAATTGATAAAATACATCTTTTTTATTATCCTTCATTCGATATTGTTCAACTAGTCCTTTTTTAATAAGTTTATTCGCTACCTGATTAATAGCTCCATTTGTAATTCCCATAATAGTAGAAAGTTCACTAGCATTAGCATTTTTGTGATTGCCTATAGCTTCTATCATATGAATTTCAGCTGAATAAAGTGTGTGCTCAGTTCCATAATTATTGGGTTTTTTATTATTTTGACTAACTTTATTAGAAAAACAAATTATTTTTTCTAGAATTTCATTTTGTTTCATTTTTATCACCAAATATATTTTATAGCAGCTAAAGAATATTGTCAATATTTTTTAGTTACTATAAAATAATTCAAATACATTTCCGACTGCTCCAATCATTATATTTTTTCAGTTTCTATTTGATAGGAAACAATTCAATTTTAAAAATTCCTAGTGCCACAGCTCCATTTATGCTTTCATGCATTCTAATTCAAAAAGATGTCATCCAACAATAATCCAGTTACTTTCTTTTTCCAACATTAAATCAAACTGTGAAATTTGAGTTGCCTTTGTCTGCTGGTCAAAGTATTTTACTGATACAGATACTTGAATTTGATTTCCTTTCTTTATATATATAGGATTAAGTAATTCTGCAAATACATAATCTTTACCAATTGGTTTTAGTACTTTATCCTTTACATAGTAAGACAGTTCCTTTTCAGTTGCCATTGGATAGAGCTTAAAGAATGTCTTTAGAAATTCGTTTACTTCTCCTGTAGTAGCAGCGTCTACTGTTCCATCATTTTCTTTTGCTTTTGGCTCATAATAAGATTTTGTAGGTATACTACAAATAGTGGGATTCTTTGTGATGACCATGTTTCCTGAGTCATCTACATATACCACAACTTCGTAAGCAGAAAGAATACTTTTCTTATTTTCATCATCTGTAATAAGCTGATCTACAGTAAATGTTACTTGGAACTGCTTTTCATCCTCCTGCTTAATAGACCAAACTTGAACATCTTGAACTGTTGAGCTAACAGGCATATCCCTTCTGACAGTATCAACATTTAGTGTCTGCAATTCCTCTGTAAGGTAGTTTTTAATTTCTTCATTTCTATTTTCAATAGAAACTTGTGACGGTTCCCATGTATAATAATCCTTCGCAAAATTCTTCACAAAGTTTTCTATCTTATGAGTATCAACAATTTCTTTATCAACAACTTTTGTTTCATGAACTGTGTTAGTATTTATCGCAGTAAAATTTTTATAAACTGCAAAACAAAAGCTGACCATAAGAAGCATCCATAAGACGATTACTGCTTTTTTATGTGTATTTACTTTATATACTCTTAGCTTTTTAGCTTTTGACTGTTTTACTTTCTTTTCTCTTTTTATAAAATTCATATACTTTTCATCCTTCTTTCTATTTTTGAATTCTTCCTGCGCCTACTAGGTGCTGCTGCCAGTAAGAACTTGTTAAATCTGCATACCCAATAGGGTCTCCAGCATGAAACATTCGATTATCTCCTTGGTATATTCCGACATGTGTAATATACGTTCCAGCATCATACGTTGAATGAAAAAAGATCAAATCTCCAGGCTGTGCTTCAGATAATGGAATATGCTCTGTGGCATCATACTGTTCCTGTGCAGTTCTAGGTAGGTTTATGCCAGCTTTTCCATAACACCACTGAACAAGTCCACTGCAATCAAAGGAAGTTGTCGGATTATATCCACCATATACATACTTCCAGCCCTCATATTTCAAGGCTTCATTCATAATAGCCTTTACCGTTGCATCATCAAATTTTTCTGCTGTCAAATACTCAGATATCAAAACAACATAGAACATATTGCCGTAGTCATACTTCCATCCTCCATTTTCTTTAGCAGCTATTGGATTGTCATAATTTACTTTACTACCTCCAGATTTCTCATCTGCAAAACCCTCTGCAAGCTCGAAAGTATATTTATTTCTTCGACTTGCCACGTAATCAATGAAACCGCTGCCGTAGTTATAAGATTGAACAACTGTGTTAATATCACAATCTTTATCTTTAGCAGCTTTAAGCAGAGAAGCAAAGTACTTGCACCCCTGCTTTATAGATTCTTCTGAACTTAATGTATTAGCAGGAAGTCCCATAGATTCACTGGACTGCATAACATCTTGAAGGGTTCCTCCTGATTCTACCTGCATAATAGCAAGCAAGTAATTGATGTATTCCTCAATTCCAAACTCTTTAGCATATTTCTCAACTATAGGTTCATATGCCAATACCTCCGCTGATACACTGACTCCACCATATTTAATATTTGAATTTCCACCATTTTCTTCATCTGAAAAAAGGATAGCTACAAGCAAAAGTATAGAAAACATCAGTGCAAAGATGATAGAGATCATAATAATGATATATTTCACTTTCATTTCTTCTGACCTCTCTTCTTTATAGCTGCGAAAACATTAGTGACTTTCATCTTTTTCTGGCTACCTATTCCCCGTTTAATGGTAATTTTGCGTTCTTTTATAAATTGCCTTTGAGGTACTTTTTCTGTTGATGCAGGATAAACAACTTTTTGCGGCTGTTTATCTACACTAAAGGCTTGCTTATTTGGAGTATCAGATATAAACTTACGTTCTACTTTGATTGGAGCTTTATTGGGTTTTACAATATTACGTTCTTTTCTTGATAGTGGACTATCTACATTACCACCCATCGATTGTTCAATAGGTTCTTTAACAATTCTTTCATTAGGCCTATTTACATCGTTCGTAGAAGGTCTTTCGTGATTGAAATAAGCTTCATTTCTTGACCCTGTAGCGTTTTTAGTTCTACGTTGATGTTCTTGTTCCATTTTTAACCGGCGCTCTGCAATCGTCATTCTTCTTTGATCCTGCTTATCTTTTCTTCCTTGCTGTCTTGCTTTTCTTGTATCTGCAACGTTGGTTTTAAAGTCAGAAATTCCATTTACAATTTTTGATTTTCCATGATGCAAAGCATATTTCGCATTTACTGGCAAATCTTCTGCCTGTTCTTTAAATTGCTCTGTAGTATCTTTTATGCGGTCTTTCATATCCATTACTGTACCCGTTGCTTGTCCAGCTTGTTTCCCAAAAGATGTTTTTTGAGTATTTCCATCTGGTCTGGTGTGATCTGCTTGTGTAGCTCTTGAATCAGAAGCTCCAGAATCCTTACTAGATTTTTTACCTGCAGATTTCTTTCCATTGTCTGAAATCGAACGCCTAAGTTTGTGCTGTAAGCGGTGCATATGAGCGAGCATTAACATACGAGGTCTTCTTAAAATCTGTCTTCCCATGCTTTGGGACTCAACACTTTGAAGTGAAAACATGCTCATTAAATCTCCCCATTTAAAATAGATACCTGCAAAAGTTACTATCTGTAAAAAGGCTATCAAAAAAAATGGATAGCCAGTAGACAATGTGTAAAGCATAGTAGAGATACTAAAGGCCGTTGTAACTATCAGTGTAATACCTGCTCTTGACATAATAGTATTAAATAGTTTTGTGATAGCACGCCTTGTCATACTATCAAAGGTAGGTATCATGCTTAAAAGAAAACTGATGGGCAAAAACATAGCATAAATAATAAACAGAACCTGTGAAAAAATCATTATACCAGTAAGCAGAAACACAAAGGCAGAAATTCCAATATTGAAGATGAAAAGAAAGAATACCATGCCTAAGCGGTTAATAGTTTTTGTAATAGTAAGGTTTGTATTTTTCCTATCCTCTATTTCCGACTTTACAATATCCTCCCTATTTTTACCGTTGTTAGCATCCGGACTTATAGAAAGTAGCTTTTCTACTCTATTTTCGCCAATAGCCTTTATATCAGAGTTATCATATTGTAATAGCAGCCATGGTTGTTGTACCTGTATAGAAAATAAACTGTCTCGAATAAGATCTACGCTATCTTTACCCTGGCTTTTAGAGTTTGGCATAACGATTTTCGTTCCTATTGATAAGCTTGCATTACTAATATCAGCAGAAAAGCCATTTATTTTTTCTATATAGTCGGGTGCATAAGCAATAAATGCCGCTGAGAGTATAAATACCACAACAAAATTAACAGCTGAATGAATAGCTTTTGTAGTTTCCCTTTTAATAAGTCCTATATAAGCAACATAAATACCAAGTATCAAAATGAGAATCAATAAGAATCCTCCATAAAAGCCATCTGTAGAAAGACCATTTCCACTAATACCTGCTATAGTTTGCATATTCTTCCCAATGGAATCTGCTGTTGCTGATATGAAATCTAGAGAATATGCTTCTTGTACAAGATACCCTGTAGCATTTGATAAAAAAAGACTTATGGTCCATATAAAATTTGTAATTGCATACAGACCATACATCACCTGTTTTCCAATGCCATCAAGCCAATTCCAAGGAAGCCAATCCCAGCTATTATCTACGTAAAAATCAAGCTGATAATTATCTAATGGATATTTACTGTATTCATTACCCGCCTTAACAGTATCATCAACAAGTCCTGCTGCATGCGCCACCGTCCCCACTATTGCTAATATAAAAATAGCAATCACTAATACTACAAGTATAGTAGTTGCTATTTGCCATATACTCCTTTGAGTTGACTTTCCTTTTTCATTTTTAAGATGTACTTTTCTCACTTATTCCACCTCTTTTCTCACAGGTGGGCGTGTATCAAATGCATGCAGTAATTCTTCAAAAATCGGATGGAATTGTATTACACCAACTCTACCATACAAATCACTGAGAAGACATTGTCCATTTTCCAGATCACGTAAGCGTTTCTGATTGTTTTCATCATCCTTATCCACTCCAAAAAATTCTAAAGTTTTCTTTATCTCATTAATATCTGTAGAACGAAATGCAAACTTTAATCCCAGATTATTTTTTAGCTTCTCATCAAGTAAATCATCTGTATTCTGTGTTACAAAATATACTCCTGCATTCATAGCTCTACCAGCACGTACCAGCTTCATAGAAAGTGTTTTTCCTTGTGCTACCTGTAGGAAACTCCATGCTTCGTCAAGGTCTACAATTTTAAAAATACTTCTGTCAGAGTGAATAAAGTCAAGGGCAAATGTACTAATAACAATTAACATTGCTACCGAAAGCAGCTCCATTGTAGTGTATTCTTCAAATGAAGTTTCCTTATCTGGAAGTACTAAATCAGCAACTTGTATGATATTTAGCTGTTTTTCTAAACTTATAGATTGAGAAATAGAACCGTCTGAAAACAGTAAATGTGCAAAGTCATAATCTATAAATGATTCAATATGCTCTGCAATGCTATTACTTATAGTAGTATTTTCATCTCTTAATTCATCTATAACAAGTAATAGTCCTCTTTTTTCACTCTTTGTAACAGCTCTTATTGCTTTCCTTAATACTGGAAACTTTTCACCGTCACGAGAAGAAATGCCTGTGAGGAATGTTAATATGTCAATTGCTAAACTTTCAGAATCCTTCGGCCTATTCATAATCACATATGGATCAAGCAGCCCTTTGTTACTTTCTTCACTAGTAAGATTTACAATATTAATTTCATCCGCAATTTCTGGTAGCGTTTCTTTCCATCTTCCTCTCTCAGCTTTCGGATCTACAATAACAGCCTGTGCCCCAAATAGTACGGAATAGTAAACTATCATATTATTCGAAAATGATTTTCCTCCGCCTAAAGAACCAACAAAAGCAGCCGCCAAAGCATTAGTTACAGAACCCTTAACCCCTTGACTTGCAAGGGCAGGTTTTAAATATACATTTCGTCCTGTATCAAGGTTATAGCCTATATAAATTCCTTCTGTTTCTCCTAGCATTTGAGTAGCTCCAAATCCTAAACCAGCAAGAAAATCAGAAGTAACATATTGTATATAGTCGTTCATATACCTTTTACTTGAAGGAATAAATTCATTGTGCAGACCCATCATGTCTCCAAAAGGTCGTACAAGCTTAACATTCAAATCATCGTAAAAGTCTTTTACTTCATTACACCTACGTTTTAATTCGTCCAAATTGGGTGCTGATACCCTTACTACATAACTAAGCTTATACATTGATTCCTTGCTCTGATCTAAATTTGTTTCTAGCTCATTTACACTATCCAAGGCTTCCATAACATTTGAACTTGTTTCCGTATCGCTTTCAAAAGCATGATTATCAAGGTCTTTCAGTTCCTTTTTCTTATTGCGGATAGTAGATAGAGCTTTCTTATTTGCTACGATTTCTACATTCATACTTGTATCAATAGGAAATGTGAATTGCTGCTGCTGATAATAGAAAATTTCCGATGAAGGAAAATCTAATTCCCCTACAATAGAGTTAATTGTAAAATAAGCCACATATACCGTTGATTCCTCATGTTCGATTTTTAAGTATCGTTGATTTTCCTCAATAAGACAGCGAGTAGGTTTTAATAAGTCGTAGCGTTTTACCACGGTCTCATGCTTAAACTTCTTACTCGGCAAGTAATACTCATAATCTTCATAGGCTGTTCCAGTCTGCCCATATAAATGTTCAATAAGATAACCGAAATCATTTTTGTCTAGGCGACGAACTTTAAAACGGCGAGAAACTTTATTCTCCAATAATTTTTCCATCTTTGTAAAACGTCCAATTTCATTATTACTCATTGAAACGAAATCACCCATAAACTTATGGTTTACATCCTTCAAAAAATCAGAAAGTGCATTTGCTGCTTCCTGCTTAATATTTTTTATTGTTACTTCCTGATCATTTAACAGAAGCTTAAAGCCAATGAAAAAACGATAATCAATTTGATTGTCTCCAATCATGGAAATTAAAGCTTCTGTCTGCTCGTCAATTTTCTCATATGCTATCTCTTTAAGTCTGCCTGTTACTTCCTTTTTAGAGCGTTCCTGTGTTGCTCTTATACTGGATTCTGTACTAATCTGTAAGGCATGAATTTTACCATCACGATTTTGTGCAATCAACTGACGGAAGCTATCATGTACAATAAATTTTTGTTCTGCTGATAGAAAAGAATAGTTGTACGGAATCAACTCATAGTAAGCAAAACATTCTCCATCATTATTCCAGACCAAATTGTTTTCAATATACTTAATCAGATATGCCATAAATCTCACTCCTTACTATGGTGATTTCTTCATTCATTTTCTGATTATGAAGTTTCACAGGTTTTCCTGCATAAGTAACTTTATGTCTTATAATATAGGCGATAGCAGATTTTAAAAAACCATAAGGTTTCTTTCCATCAAATGTCTTCTGACACATAAACCAAGTAATAGCTACAGGGATTCCAAAATATTTTAAAAAAACACCATTTATCATAGAAAGAGGCGGTACATTTCCTAGCAGCATAACAGCAAACAGTGATAATACAAACCACGTCATTTGAGTAAAAGTAATTGGAAACGGCAGCTTAAAATCATTAATAGAATATAGAACTTTTTCTACTGACCAAATACTTGTATAACTTCTTATTTTCTTCATGTAATGCTCCTTTCTTTTGCATAGAAAAGGCAGCTCCATAAATAAGAACTGCCTTGTAAAATTTATTAATTACTTATTATTTAATTGTTATCCTCTATATTCAAAGACTCCATGAGCTGTAACAAGAAAATATCCTTCTATCTCTAAATCTCTTCCATAAGCTTCATAGTCAATATAATTTTGCAGACTGGCTGGAATTTCTCCTAAAGTTCCTGTTTCCTCAATAAGGTAACGAGCTACATCTTCCATATCATCACAGTCTGGATAATAGATAATGTCATCAACATGCTCTGCCATTTCTTAAAAGCTGCTAAAGAAGTTACTTTGAATCTCTCTCATTTCAAGTTCGATAGGAGTTCCTTCTAATTCTTCAGCTAAAGCACATAAACGGTTAATTTCTTCAATTGGAGTGTATTCATCAATATCAAAAGGTAATTCAAAATCATGTATGGCATATTCTTCATATTCACCATTTAAGCCTATTTTTTCTTTCATGTCTTCTATATCAATAGGTGGAGTAAACCATTCTCCAACAAGTTCTCCTTCATTGTATTTACCTAAATTAGCAATGTAAACCCGCATCTCCATTCTGACACCTCCTAAGCACCTATAATTTTATTGAATAGTTCTAATAAGATATCCTTAACACCTGAAGCATTAAATACAAGACCAACGGCAATTAAAGCAATAACTAAGAAACCTATAAGCTTTGAGAATTCTCGCTTGAAGCCTAAGTAAACTCCAATAACCACAATTGCCATAAGTACTAAAGACTGTGCATTTGATAAAAACCAATTATACAGATTCTGTCCGAAATTCATAAAACTTCTCCTTCCCTTGTTTTAATTGTTTTATATAAATCTGCTTATATAGGGTCGGTTATCACCTCCCCAATCGCCGCTGCCTGTTGCTTTAATATTTTCTCATGTCTTTCTGTAAGCTTTGCATTGGTAATAATCTCATTTATAATCCGCGTATCATTAATTTCATCAAGCTTCATAGCCATTTTTAATGTTGGAGCAACTTGACGAGAAATCCAATTCAAAGTTCGCCTAAATGAATATGGCTCTGGTTTTGTTGTAAGCTTCATAGATTCTCGATTTTCCCCAATAAACCACGCCCATTCATCATTTAATTTCCACTCACTACGAGGCTTTCCATCCTCTTTATCCACAAAACGAATATAGCGATTGATAATTTTAAAAGCAGTACGTTCTGGATTGTCATAAAACATTAAGTCACGGATAGCATAATAAGCTCTCTCATTTTTAAGTCGTATTTCAAAACGATTTTTTACTTCCGCATCTTCTATTGGAATATCATTTTTCTTGTACTGTTCATAATCCTTTTCATAGATACAAAAATAAACTTCACTCTTCAAAGAGCCAATATACAATGTATTTCCCATACACTCTTTTTCATCTTTACGGACCAGTTCACCACTGCGGTAATTCTTAAAACTGCGAAATACTGAAATACATTCCTCCTTCCTGCATTTCTCTGTAAGATTTGGAATATTTAAAATTCCTGTCCTGTCATTTATTGCAAGGTCAAGCCGTTTCATTAAGCCACCCTCTACAAGAGCATCCATAAAAAATTCATACCAGCTCCGTTCTTGTGCCAGCAGATAATTTTCAAATTGACGGCAGCCACGCCCTTTTAGTTCTAATAACACTCCTTTTTCTTCTTCACCAGATACCAGTACAAAAATATCACCCATACAGTAATGCTCTGAATAAGAATAAAAGCCATAATCTTCATGAAGCATATAGGATAGTTTAAGCCTCAAAATATCTTCTACTACATGCTTAACATCCAGCGTCGGAAAGCGAATCCGCACATAGTCAAATAGCATTTCCAGTGGTGCATCTGGATTAAAACGTTCCAGTGCTTCCATAATAGATGTTTGAAGCTCTACGGACGGAAAAGCCTTACCTGTTTCAATATCACTTAGATATTGTCTTGTAATACCAGCAGCTATCGCAAGCTTGTTTTGTGAAATCCCATAGCTAGCTCTTTTTTCTTTTAATTCTTTTATCCACGCGCTTTCCTCCAATCAAAATCCCTCCAATTGAAAAAAGCGCATATCAACTTTAAATAATTCGTTGACATACGCCTTGTTTTGTATCATTCTTTGCAAGAATGAGATATTTTATTGAACCCATGCGCCTGTTGAATCTAAATAGTAACCATCTATTGTTATATCATGGGCCATAACTCCTGATGTCTGTAAGTAATACCATGCTCCATCTGCATCTTCAAACCATCCAATAGCCATAACTCCATTTGATCCTAAATAGTACCAGGCTCCATTATAATTTAACCAGCCTATTTTCATTGATCCATCTGAGCTTAAATAATACCAATTGTTATTCCATTTAAGCCGTCCTGTTTCCATAGCTCCTTGTGGTCCATTCTCATTTGGATTTAGATAATAATATTTTTCATTCCATTGTATCCATCCTGTCTGCATTACTCCTAAAGTTTCCCCACCACTTTCATTTAAGTAATACCAGTTATTGTTCCATAGTAGCCAGCCGGTTGTTAAGCTTCCATCACTCTTAAAGTAATACCATAAGTTATCAATTTCTATCCAACCTGTAATCATTTTTCCGTTAGCATCATAATAATGCCAAATACCATTTATATTTCTCCAAACATTGGATTCATTTTTCGTATCTGATGTTGTTGTATTTGATTGCTTCTGTGTATTATCTTCATCATCTGTTGAGCTATGTGATGATGTTCCACCACCACTACCTCCTCCACTAGTCGGTTGCTTAACAAGCTTATCAATTGTTAAGCTAACTTTAATATTTACATTCTTACCTCCATTGCTAACTACAATTATTCCTGTTATTGACCCTGTATTAGAATAATCTGCATTCTTTTTAGCAAATATTTGCCCTTCACCTGTTCCAAATGCTATTTTAATACTGCTATTAGTAATATTAGTTTTAACTGCATCTATAATATTTTGTTCTGTAGTATTATTAGTTGCTTTAATGTTTCCTAATGCTGATTCTATACTAGCTTGAGTATCCTGTAATTCTTGATTTATTTCATTTTCAATTTTATTTAGCTCATCTTGTAAGTTACTTTTATCTTGACCATCAGGCAATTTATTAATGTCTTGTTGTGCACTATCAGCATCATCTTGACTTTTAGTTTGCCCTGCTTTATCAACTGCCTGTTTTGCATCAATTATTGCTTGTACTGCATCTAATCTATTTTCTAAACCTGTCTTATCTTCACTATCTGTTAATAGATTTACAAGTGCTTTAGCTGCATCTACATCCGATTGAGCTTTTGATCCTTCTGCTTTTCCAACTGATATTGTAGCGTTAATTATCGCTTGTACTACATCCAACCTTTCTTCTAAGTCTGTCTTATCTTCACTATCTAATAATGCATCTACAAGTTCCTTAGCTGCATTTACATCTAATTGCGCTTTTGACGTTTCCGCCTTTTCAACCGCTGTTATAGCATTAATTATCGCTTGTACCACATCTAACCTACTTTCTAAATCTTTCTTATTTTGACTATCTGGTAATGTATCTACAAGTTCTTTAGCTACGTCGACATCAGATTGAGTTTTTGATGCTTCTGCTTCTTCAACTGCTGTTGTAGCATTAACTATTTCTTGTACTACATCTAATCTGCTTTGCAAATCATTCTTATCTTTTCCAGTTGGTAATTCTGTAATTAATACTTGTGCTGTGTCTATATCTAATTGCGCTTTTGAACCTTCTGCCTTCTCAACCGCCTTAGTTGCCACTGAAACCTGATTTATATATTGCTGGACTGCATCAAGTCTAGTTTGTAAGCCAGTTCTAGTATTACATGAAGGTAATTTATTAATTGCTATTTGTGCACTATCTACGTCAATTTGTGATTTATTCAATTCAGCTTTAGCAACTGCATTCTGAGCATCTGTTAAATCAACGCTATTAAGTTGTAATTTTGCAATTGTAAGATTTACCGGAACATTAGTGCTTGAAGATCCGTCGCTAACATAAATTTTTCCTGTTATTAAACCTGCTATATCATAAGTTGCTTTTTGTATTTGAAAAGCATCTGAGTTGCTTCCAAAACCAATAGTAATATTACTATTGGTAATATTAGTTTTTACAGCATTTAGAATATCTTGTGCTGTTGTATTATTGTTAGCTACAAAATTTCCTAATGAAGCTTGAATTTTAGTTGCAGCACTATTTACACTCTGAACCAATTTAGCTATTGGTAAATTAAAGTTTACACTTTCAGTTCCGCCATCTGAATATGATATAACTGCTGTTCCACTAATTGAGCCTGAACTGCTTTCTGTAGCTAAATTCGGATTCCATGATGTAATTCTAGCACTTCCACCTAATCCTCCTTGAATTATTATATTGTTTAATACATCTTGTTGACTTGTACTATTAGTTGCACTGCTCATATTTAAATAAGCTGATGCATAATTAATAGTGAATGGATGTACCTGCCATCTAGTATCTGTTAGGTATGATTCTGGATAATCATCATAGTTAAATGTGTAAATACAACCTGAACCAGTTATTCTTGGTACTGTACAAATAGCATCAACATTTTCTGCTGATCCACTATCACCTTTATCGAAGACTACTGCTCCATTAATTGTAATTACAATTCTAGTATGATGACTACTACTATGACCATTATAGGTCTCTTTAACTTCAAAAGTATCTCCTGGATTATATGAGCCTTGTATTCCAAGATAACTTGCAGCTGTAGCTTTTCCACTGCTTGTAGCTGCTAAAGCTATAATAGCAGTATTAGGTATAAACCCAAATGTAATACTTAATGCTAACAATCCAGATATAAATTTTCTTCTCATTATCATTTCATCCCTCCTATATTAATCATCATAAGACGCGCTATATTCAATATTTTTACCTCTAAGAGCTTCTGTAATTTCTAAACTTTTATCTGTTCCTACTACTTCATCATTAGCTGCCCATTTATACTTTATTTTGCCTTCATCTAAATCAACCTCATTACCGTTCGCATCAAAACCTTGAACTTCTATTATAGAAATAGTTCCACCGATGCAAAGATCACCTTGCATTCCTGAAGTTAAATTAATAACTTTATTAACCGTAACTGCTGCTTCTGTAGTAACTTCTGGCATTACAGCTGCATTAGTTGTTATTTCTGTATTCGTCGAAACAGGAAAATCATTTCTTTTATTTATTAAATCCGAATCATCCTTTATTGTCGTTGCTGCTCCCGTAGTAACACTAACCTGCATATTGCTCTGACTTGATGTTGTAGTATCATTAATTGTATCTGCAAAAACAGATATATCTGGTATACTTCCTATTGTCATCAACATTGCTATTAATCCTGATATAATTTTTTTCTTCATTGATTATCCTCCTAACTTACAATTTGATTTTTTAATTATTTGTTTTTTCTCTTCGAAAAATTGTACAAAAAAATAGACCAGTTATATTCTGACCTAGGGTTACACAATTTTGAATTTAACAAGTACTTTATTGCTGGAATCATTACAAATTCTGCTTTTATAAAAAAATGTATTCTGTATAAGTTGTTTTTATCTTTTTTAATGTCAACTTTTAAGCCTTAGTTGACATACGCCTTATTTTTCTGAACCCATTATAAATAAAATATTTTAAGTCTTTTTACCTCCTGTTTTCAGTTTATTTGTGCCCCCCTGTTAGATACGGGGGGCTAATATATGCAGGCATGGCTTCGCCACACCTGCAAGCAGACAGGAATCACCTGCGGCTTTCGCTTCGCACGCCGCCTGCGCTTCCTGCCTGCTTTCTTGTTATTTTAAATCTTTTAACTAAACCCAAGATAAGACACTATCACTTGTCCATCTTCTACGTTAATATTAAACTCAAATCTTATAGGATATTCTGCCTTTGTTTGTCCATAATCTAAATAAACACTGCAAATCATATCAGCAGTAAATTCAGAGAAAACACTTTGCAATATTCTAGTACCAGATGTTTTACAAAAATCTGCTGCCTGCTCTTCAAAATCCTTAATGTATTCATCATAGCCTATAATTTCCTCAACATTTTCAATAGAATACATTTCTTTCATGAAATTAAACACCTCCAACCTTTAATCATTTTTTTCTATTTTTACAACTAATTTATCTATTTCATTTAAGAAATTATGACCTTTAGGTACAAGTGGAGTATAAAATTCAGATATGACACTTGTACCAGTATCTACATACCCCCTTCCTTTAATTTGCTTTAAGAAAAAATCCTTGTCAGTTTCACCAAACATCATTCCATATCCCATTTCTGACATACGACCTAAGGCCACACGAAAATTAAACTGATCGCGAATTCCATCCCCAAGATATTTTGCATCAGGTCTTTGACATGCAAGAATTAAAAAATATCCTGACTGTCTTCCAAGCATAACAAGCTGTTTTAACTTATTAAGAACTGCGGTACTTTCCTTGCTTACCAGCATTTCCATGAAAGCAACATATTCGTCAAAAATAAGAAAATTAGCTGGTAAACCCAAATAGGCATAATTTTCGCCTGTCTTGTATCCTTTCATTTGCTTCATATCCTCATTACGTTTCATCATTCCATCATAGAAATTATCAATACAAGCAACCATATCATCTCTTTTATAATAAACATTAGGCATAACAGCTTCCAAATCTGCAAGATCTGCATTTTTAGGATCAAGCACATAAAGTATGGAATTAGTATGCAGTAGAGCTTCAATCAATGTTAAGATAAAATAGCTTTTTCCACCACCTGTACCTCCTGCAATAAGCATATGAGGAAGCTTATCATATTCCCAGTAGATATTTTTCATTAATCTTAATTTTCCATGTTCAGCCTGCACATCTTCTATAGAAATACGGTTTGCTATTGTATCATAAAGCAATGTGTATTCTACATAAGAATCCTTCAATTCTTTGTCAGTAAGTTCACAATATAAACCACTTTCAAGCTTCTTTTCAAGATGTAATAGCTGATCTTGATATTTACCCATAGTAATTTCTACTTGAATATGAATCAAACCATTTTTTAGCTTATAGTACATCTTTGGAAAATGAGTGATTTTTTCTTTTGTTTTGCCAGAAGGTAGATCTTTAAAAAAACTGTTTGATTGTACCTGCTCTGCTTCATACCACTTATTCTCTAGTATCATTCTTGCAAGCTTCTGCCTATGAAATAACTGCTTAATATAATCTATATAGTGATGATAATAAGTAATAGCAGCAACTAAACATACAGCTGCTGCTATTACTATACTTATAATCATATATGGAATATCAAGGTGAACCTCACCTTGATTTAACAATGATATATTCTTCCAGTCAATCCGCATAATTGTTCTACTATGAAGCAGCAGAATGACTAGAAGAAAAATAGACACTAAATAGGTAGCAGCAAAACGAAATATAAGGTCTTTATCAGCCACATGAATTCTCTTGCCACGATATATATAATACTTCACAGCTTATCTCTTCCTCTCCTAGTCTACTTTGTTATTATTATTTTTGTTTCCCTGTGCTTGATGGTTTTGGCTAACAGGAGAAGACTGTTTCTTTAGAACAATATCATCCGCCTTGATATACCAGTCTACATCTGCACCTTGAAAAGTAGCATTAGCTACTGTATCTGCCACAGGATTTATTATTTCAACTTCTGCGTTATAGTCAAACTTCTTTAAAGGCACACTAGCTGGAATACTAACTTGAATCATTCTACCTTGTTCCCTTGATTTCAAATCGTAAGTACGTTCTTTGATTTCCTCGGATACTGTACCATCTTCATTTTGTAAATGTACCTCACGTCTTAAAGCAGAAAATTTTAAATTTCCAAATGTAGCTTCCTTATCAATAACAATTCCATTTGCTAATCTCATATAAATTTACCTTCCTTTCTCTTTATGCTTCTACCATGTCATCTGCATGGAGAATATAGTTTGTAAATCCGCGGCTTCCAATCTTATACCCCTCTGCTGTAATTCGTGGATTAATGAGCTTTACTCTTTTTTCAACTTCAAAATGTTTCTCTCCTGCTTCAACTGGAAGAATAACAACAATATCATCTGCCCTCTGAATATCTGAATATAAATTATAGCTGCGTGATAAAATTGCATTACGCCCATTTACTCTTCTTTGTTCAATATTACCTTCACCAGCATATTCTAAATTTCCAAATGTCTTTTCCATGTTTGGGATCACATATTTTAGTTCCATATTTTTCTACCTCTTTTCTTTTTTAATATTTAAAATAATTTATTATTTTCATATTTCTTTGTATTGTATGTCAATCATTTCATTTCTTCATAAGTCGGTGAGTGAACATAATATCGTTTCATGTAAATCCTCCTTTTCTTTTCGTAAATATGAAAAAATGCCACAGCAAGATACCATGGCATAAACAACTTGAGACAAAAAAAAGATATTGCATTTAATCAATATCTTTTAGTTCTAAGTATCTATTTAATTTTTGTATTTAATTTTTTATCTTCCAGTTATTTTTTAATTTACGTTCAATCATTTTTAATATAACTGCATTCTCTTTTCCTTTTGGAATAACTGGATTATCACTTGGCATAACCCCACTCTCATACAATATGTCGTTTTCTGCTACTTCCCATGCATTACAAATCTTAATACTATCAATATGTTTCAATATCTTTTTTGATAAATCTATCTCAGGATTCTGCCCTGAAGTCTTAATAATCGCTGGGCAAATATAATAATCTTTACTTATACTCAATGCTTCTTCAAAGTTTGCAACATTCATATCACTTTGTGCTTCCATCGTATGTAAACGTGATTGCAATATAAACATTGCCTTTTTATCAGTCGTTTTAATCCTTGGCATCTTTTGACTACCAATGACAACACGATACCAGAAAGGATGATTTTTATTTATACCTTTAATTATTCTTAACCCCACTATATTATTCTTATCATCCTTTCCAATTTCTTTTATCCATTCTGAAAAAATATTTTTACCTATTTCTTTCTTAAATACAGGTGCCAGAATAGGAAGTCCTCCTGGTATCATTAAAAACATAACACCCATCCACTTACTGCTATCCCATAATGGAATATTAATAATATCTGATGTAATAATATTTTCATTACTTATATTTCTAAAATCTGCTTTTTCTAGGGGGCTTCCGTACTTTATCTCACGCTCATTATTTATATTTTCCAATTCTTCAAAATCATTTAAAGCTGTTATTTCTGATTTTTTACTTCTTTTTAAATTTAATTGTTCATACTTTTCAGTTAATTCACTAAACAAAAATTCCTTATCTCCAAATGTTTCTATAGAAACAAAAGTACTGTTTGCAAAAATGTCAGTGCGAATAATCGCCTCCTCCTTCTCTTCCATCTCTTTAATTTTATTAAATTCATCTCTTCTCGGGAACATAATGGAGATGACAAATCCTAATATTTCTGCAAATTTATCATGCATTTTATTTTGTGCCTGCAAATATTCATCATGATTATATCTTGTAACGCTGATATTTATTTCTGTAGGTAAATCACTATTCTGTCTTATGTCTATATTGAAATTATTTTCTTGTGATAAATCTACATTTATCCTCATCTTTCCTATCATTGAACTCAAATGAACATTTATACCAGTTCCTAAGAAGCATTCAATGGTCGCTAACACAGATGATGCAAACTCAATAGCAAAGGCATCATTAGTAACTTTAACTTCAAAAAGACATCCTAATATTCTTGACTTCATACTTATCTGGTCTTCAAAACCATACCAAGGCTCTGATTTTAAGTCCTCCAATGCAGGTTGCTTTTTCCATTTAGCTATAAAGTCATCAAATACTGTTTTATCTCCATTAAGAGCTGTTAACATTTCATTATCATAATATCCTAATTCATACTCTACAGCAATCTTGGAAAATTCTAAATTTCTATCCTCAAAATATTCAGCTAATTTACCAATATTCTTTAGTTTTTCAAATGGTGTTCGAAATATTTGCATTGCAAGAATATAGTCATAATTTTCTTCTTCATCGTTTAATTTTTCAGGATATATATTTTTAGAAATTTGCTCTAAATAGTGAAATTCCGAAGAGTACATAATTCTTCCAATTTTCAACTCAATATACTTTAAATAATTTGCTGATATCATTAATGCAGGACTTATTTCACCTTGCTTTATATATTTATTGAAGCATAAGCAAAAATCATATAAATAGAAATTCCTAGCAGCCCAAAACAATCCTATTTTTTCAAACAGCTCACCCATTTCTAATACTACAGTAATAAGATGGTTCTTATTAGATTCATTATAAAACCTTCGTAAAGTTCTACTAAAATATGCAATAGCCTCATATGGTTTTGTCTCTTTTAATGCATGTCCTCTCTTTGCAAGCATTCTTCCAACTTCACCATCTTTATTTTCTTCACCCATTCGTTCAACAATTAATTCAAACAATTCATTGTATCGCTCGGCATTCTCATATAACGGATTCTCCTGTACTATTCTACTTATTGGATACAAGTCAATTTCTAAACTTCCTGTACTCTTTTTAATAATGTCAATATAATCATTCACAATATCATTTATATCATCACCTAAAAATATTCTCATTAGCTGATATTTATTTCTTGCTTGTAAAATAGTATTGGGCTTTGTAACATCTTCCACCAGTTGTTCATATTTATATAATATTTTTTTCGTATGGGAATCAATATTAACTTCAAATCCTTCCATCTTTAAAGCATTTAAATTAATCCACAAGGTGATTAGTTTTTCAAATGCATAGATACTATTTTCTTGTAATGCAAGTCTTTCTAATTCAACATATAATGCATAAAATTTAGTTTCATCTGTATACCACCAATATACTGTCCATGCACACTCATACACACATTCTATATTTTCATTTTTATTTCCATATTCATTTGCTAACCTCTTATATCTATCCATTAAGCCTAAAATATCATGCTCATTACACTCTAACTCTCTTCCTAATTCAATACTCTTTTTTGCTAATGGTATAATTTCTGAAGTCTTCAATTCTGTTGGCTTAGCAAGTTTTTCTTCAATGTTCTTTAACTCAATCTGTCTAGAGTAATCATGCTTACCTACCATTTTTTCATCCAATAAATTTTCTGATAAATGGAAACAGTCTATTGCTATTATTTTATTACTGTCCTTCGCAAATATTTTATCCAACAACCAATTCTTATCAAATATACGTATATCCATATTATAGAGATTACGTAACTCATCTTCTTTTTGTGCACGTTTCTTATCTGAAATATATTGATTAGACAAGAAAAATATTTTAGTATACCCTCTTTTTTCTTCATTATTAACTTTTACTATTTTTTCGACATCGGATTTAACTTTTCCACTCCATTCTTGCTTGGCACTTACTGCAAAAGCCCATCTTTCTGTACCAGCTTTATTCCCATTTCCATAAAACCATGTTTCTGTCAATACTTCTGCCACAGGATAGGTTTCACTATCTACTTTACTATCTCCTCCACCAGTCGGTCCTGTTTGTGTTAATAAATTAGGACATAGCTCTGCTTCAACTATTTTTTGACAAAACTGTTCAAATTCTTTCTCCTGGCTTCTACTTGAAGCAGTACTTAAATAGTAATCCATAAATTCTTTGCTTAACTGAGCTTTTTTCGTTATTACTGAGTCAGAAAATTGTTCTGGGTGCATTTTCTTAAATGCTTCTTTTTGCTTACTCATACATATCCCCTCGCTCTTCTCATTTAGCATAATATATATTATTATTCATCCACAATCTCATCTCTTCCATACCTTTCCGATCTACCACTCATTAAATTTTATAATTTCTACTTATCCCGAAACAATATTCTTAAATTCCTCTTTATGTGAACAATTATTTTATTTACACTAACTTAATAATACTTTTTAAAAATACTGATATAATATAGAATAATTTAACTACATATTAATTTAAAGATTAATCCATATGTATCAGATAAGTACGCGCTTGTACCACATAATAATCTTTCCATATCAGATGATATCTTAGTAGACTTTACTCCAGGTTGAACTGCATATACCTCCATAGTTGAATTATAAATTCTAAGTTTATTTCCTATCTCTTTTAACTTTCTAAGATCTCCTTTTTCAAAACGTGAGACTTTACTTTTTCGCATTCTATCATTCTCTCTCTTAATCATTCTATCAATAATATTTTTAGTATCTTGCCTCCAAGTTACTGACTTTTCTGATTGTCCACAAACTTCATATAAATCTAAAACTCTAGCACCTGGATTCTCACCATGTGAATATTTACAGTGATATAACTCAAATTTAATTTCATTATCTTCTTCACTTATTGTAACAATATCTGCTATTTCTCCAGCATTGTCATCATCAAAAATTACTGAATAGTTTCTATTCTTTTTTAATTCTTGAATAACCCTATATTGTATACTATCTTTTTCCTTCAATTTTCCTTGTGATTCTTTATGAATATCAACACCATTCCAATCCCAAACTATAATTTTACTTCTATCGAAATGTACATTACTATTTTTTAAAGTTATATATAAGTTTCCTTCTAATGTTGATTGATCTACAAATTTAACAGTTGGTGGATATTCATTAAAAAATTGAGAAGTAGGTAGTTTTTCTTTACCAAAATAAATTTCGGCATTGGAATTTATTGTTTTTGTAATAACAAACTTTTGATCATCAAGAGTTTGTTCAAATTCTTCCCTAAAATCGTCATTCCCAATATAAAATCTTATCAAAGATGTATCATCAGAAGTAATCAAACCTATTTCTATATTGTATATAGAATACGTACCTAGAGGAAGCTCAATACCTACTTTTTCATCATTTCTGATCCCTAAATCTATAGGCCAATCTATTCTATAAGGTAAAACATTAGGCATTTTATTAATTATTTTGGGAATTAGAGCACCTTCTAATATATTGGCTACATCAATATTTGGATCTATTATTTTTTCAGAAATTTCATTGCACCAATCTATCCAAAAATCTATGCTTTCTACCCATCGTGCCCAAATTGTCCCTTTGTAAGAGCACCCAATGCTAACTTTCCCTTTTCCATCATACCCAACCCCAAATAAATTTGATTTTATACAATTTTCTTTTTGCGATTCTGTTATTCCTTGAGATATATCAATACCAGCAAACATCTTATATCTTATTGGCCCATCAATAGCTGAATTTAATCCAACTGTACCCAACATTAGTCTATTAATACCATACAAACATTTAAATATTTCTTCTCCTTTAATGCGACTATTATTAATGAATATACAATCTGCTAATTTATTTGCCATGGCTTTCTCTGTACTATTAATATATATAGTAATTACATTTATTCTCATCAAAAACAGTGTTCCATCTCTCCCAATTCCAATTACTATCGGTTGTTTTATAAGGTATCATACTAACTTTAGGAATT
>JAEZKY010000309.1 GCA_023435985.1 Bacillota bacterium
ATTAAATACCTTATCAAATTTATTAATTATAGTAGTTATTATTTTACTTTGTTTCCCTGTAAGTTGACTATTTAAGTGAGTTCCACTTGTAGCTTGTACTATATCATCCAAAAATCCACTATGAGCAAAAGTTTTCTTAATTTGTGAATCTAATTCTTTTCTATCTGTAACAATAATTATCTTAGCATTAGTAATCCTTCTCCTTAGGGCCCTTGCAAGCATAACCATAGTCAATGACTTTCCACTACCTTGTGTATGCCAGATAAGACCACCATTTCTTCTTCCTTCTTTATCAAAAGTAGCTACTCTTTCTAGTGTTTTCTTAATTCCAAAATATTGTTGATATCTAGCGACCTTCTTAACATTATTATCAAACAAAGTAAATTCTCTTATAATATCAAGAACTCTATCTAAATTTAATAATGAAACTATGGTCCTATCTAATTCTGTAGCTAGTCTTCCTTTAACATAGCTTTCAACATTTAATTCCTCTTCTTCTTTCCAAACAGCCCAGAACTTTGCTGGTGTTCCTGTTGTAGCATATCTAGCTTCTCTAGTATTTCCTGCTAAAACTAATTGTACATATTTAAATAAATGTGGTATATTCTCTTTCTTCTGATTACCAATCATTTGTGATATACCTTGCTTTAATGATACTGAACTAGCTTTAAGCTCAATAACACAAAAAGGCATTCCATTAACAAATAAAACTATATCAGGCCTTCTAGTTTTTTCTTTTCCTGATAAGTCTTGCTTTTCAACTACAAACTCTTGAGTAAAATGAAAATCATTATTTTCAGGATTATTCCAATCTATATATTTTAAAGAAAATGATTGCTTAGTCCCATCCTCTAAAAATTCTTCTAAGCCCTTAGTCATTGAAATTTCGTCATATATCTTTTCATTAACTTTTATTAGGCCTTCTGTTAATGGCATGTCTAGATAATCAATAGCTTTATTCACATTATTCTCAGAGAACTTTCTTACTACGCCCTTATATTCAAAGCTGTTAATTTCCATTAACTTTTTTCTTGTTATGTCTTTTAATACAACCTCTTTAAATCTTCCACCTCTAATAATTTCACATTCTTCTGGTGATATATATTTATATCCTATGTTCCTTAGTAGTTCTATAATATTTCTTTGATCATATTCCTCTAAATATGGATTCTCCATTTCTCATCCCCCTGATTCATACAATATAATTTAATTATACAAAATAATAGGTAGAGATTAAACACCTCTACCAGCAAAATTATACATTTAAACTTTAACTCTAACTTCTCCAGTTAATAATCTTTGCATTAAGCCTTTCTTTTGAAGTTTTAATACTTTTAGTTCTTTTTCTAACAGTTCTATTTCCTCATCTGCTGCCTTTAATACTTCTGATATTTTTAATTGTTCCTCTAAAGCTGGAATCTTCAGCTTCAAAGTTTCTAACTTAGAAAAATACATATATGTTCTTGATCCACCTTGTTTTTGTTCTAAAGCAAATCTTTTAAACTCTTCTCCCTCATTTAGCTTGGTTCTCAAAAAATATGAATCCATATTCTTAACTGTAAATACAGGATAAAGTGTACTTACTATTCCATTATCAACAATATCATTTATATTAAATTTAAATATTAAATCATCACTCATATGACGATAAGTGAAATATCCTCTTGGTACAACATTATATCCTGTTGTATCTTCACTTGCTACATCATTTCCTGAATAGTAATTACTTTGAAGAAATATTCCTTTTCTTGATGATGTTAAGACAGGATATTGATTATTATATTCTGATTTTTCATTATGCTTAATTAAATAATCCCCTAATTTTACGACTTTCCATTCATCCTTAAATTCTTTAAATCTAACTTCTCCACTTAAAAGTCTTTGCATTAAGCCTTTTTTAAACTCTTTTTTCTTTTCTATAAGTTGTTCTTGCTTTTCTACAGTTAAATCACACGTTGAAAGAATTTCTGCTATTTTTTCTTGTTCTTTTAATGTTGGTATTTGTAAATACAACTCACTAAAATCACTATAGCTTATCTGTTTTCCTTCTCTAATTCCAATTACAGCACTATTTAATCTCGAAATGAAATCTTCTTTCTTTAGTAAATACTTATAAAATATATCACTAATCTCAATTTTGCTTTTTAATACAGTATATGCTGGACTAACTATACCTTCAATATCAGAATATTCTATTCCTCCCTGAAAAGAACGTAAACTAATAATAAAGTTACCCTTTTCAACTTTTTTATAAGTTTTAATACTTGCCTCAGAACTTTTAATATCAATTTCTAAACTTCCTCTTGGAACTACACCTCTATCCTGAGTAACTGCCAAAACTTCCAAGTCTCCATTATGATTTTTATCTGTATAATTCTCAAATATATATTTTGCTTTTTTTACTTCCCAATCTTTAGGCAATAATCCTATTTTCGTCTCTTTGTATTCAGTTGCTACACTATTCATAATGCCCCCTATAGACCTAATTCTTCTAGTTTCAATTGTAAATTATTCTTAATGTTTATCAAATAGTTCTCTAAAATTGATATTTCTTTTTTTACTTCATCTAAATTTACTCTTTCTTCCTCTTCAAAAGTATCAATATATCTAGGAATATTTAAATTAAAATCATTCTCTTTTATCTCATCAAAACTAGCTATATGACAATACTTTTCCATTTCATTTCTATTCCTATAAGCTTCTAGTATCTTTTCAATATCTTCATCTCTTAATATATTTTGATTTTTACCTTTATCATACTCTTTACTAGCATCTATAAACACTACATTATTATCAACTTTATTCTTTTTAAATATTAATATACATGCAGGTATTCCTGTTCCAAAGAATAAGTTTTCTGGTAAACCAACTACTGCATCTAACCAATTATTCTCTATTATTTCTTTTCTTATTTTACCTTCACTAGCACCTCTAAATAGAACTCCATGAGGAAGTATTATTCCTGCTGTTCCGTTTTCATTTAATGAAGCTATCATATGAGATATGAATGCATAATCTCCTTTTGATTTTGGAGGTAATCCCATTTCAAATCGTCCATACTTATCATCCTTTAAATCTTCAGCTCCCCATTTATCTAATGAAAACGGTGGATTTGAAACTATTTTATCAAACTTCATTAGTCTATCATTTTCTAAGTGAAGTGGATTTCTTAAAGTATCTCCCCATTCTATAACAGCATCATTTATTTCATGTAAGAACATATTCATTTTAGCCAAGGCTTGTGTTTGGCCATTTCTTTCTTGTCCATATAATCTAAAATTTTGTGTTCCTACTTCTTTAGCTGCTTTTATAAGAAGTGATCCTGAACCACATGTAGGGTCATATATTCTATCTCCATCTTTAGCTCCAACAAGTTTTGCAAGTAATGTTGAAACTTCTCCAGGAGTATAGAACTCTCCCCCCTTCTTTCCTGCATCTGATGCAAAGTTAGCTATAAGGAATTCATATGCATCACCTATAACATCGCTTCCACCTAATTTACTTGGTCTTAAATCAAGTGAATCATCTGCAAAGTCTTCTAATAAATGCTTTAATGCTGCATTTCTTTCTTTAGTTCTTCCAAGTTCTGATTCTGAATTAAAATCTATATTCCTAAATATTCCTTCTATCTTTTCCTTGTTATCATCTTCAATTTTCATTAATACTTTATTAATGATCTCTCCAATATTTTCTGCTGCTCTATTTTCATATATAACATCAAAAGTACAGCTAGGATCTAATTGAAATTTTTCTCTTTTTAAACTTTTTTGAATTCTATCTTCATTATCTCCAAATTTCTCTTTTAACTCTTCTAATTTTTCTTTATAAAAGTCTGATACATATTTTACAAATAACATTGTCAATATGTAATCTTTATATTTAGAACTATCCATAGTTCCTCTAAATGTATCACATGCTTTCCATACTACTTTTATAACGTCTTGTGATGTTGTCTTTTGCATCTTCAATTCTCTCCCCATTATTTAATTCTAATTGTTAATAATTATAACATTAATATAAGTAATATGTAATTACATATTACTTAGTAAAGTCTTCTAACGTCTTTCTTCGAATATAATCTACAATTTCACGTCCTTGCAATTTCTTTTTTACACCATTTACCCTTAATTGTATTTCATTCTTATACAGAAAAATTTCTTTTTTATCTAACTGATTACTAATATGTATCTCTAATACATACATATTATACAATTTTTCAAATTTTTCATTATAAACATCTACAAATTCTAATAAAATATTATCTGGAGACATACTTGGACTTATTCCTGATACTGCATCAACTACACTTCTACGCACCTGATCCTTTTGTTTATCATTTAGTAGTACACCTTTTATTTCTTTGTTATCACTTATTCCATAATAAATTGTTCCACCATCACTATTTAAAAAAGAAGTTATATATTCACCTACGTTACTTTTTATATGATCTACTGGACTATTACCTTTAATCTCTTTAAATTCATGTTGTAAATCTTCTTCTAAAAAACTCACAAATTCACCTAATTTGTATTTATAGTAATTTTCTATTATAAGTTCTTTGGTTTTATCATCATCATTGTAAGTACTTATTCCACATTCCACGCACCAAGCCTTATCTATTTCTTTCATTTTTTCTTTACTAATGCTTCCTATCTTTTCTTTTAACCTTCTCTTATCTAACGTTCTTATTTGTTCTAACAACACTACTGAATCTTCATTAATATCAAGATCTTTTGTTGAAATCTCAACATGAATAGGCAATTTCGCTTTATTTATTTGCGATGTTATTGCCGCGGCAACAACTGTAGGAGCATATCTATTTCCTATATCATTCTGTATGATTACTACCGGACGTATTCCTCCCTTCTCTGGGCCTATGACTGGGCTGAGATCTGCATAATATACTTCTCCTCTTTTGACTACCATATTTGCCATTATAATATCCCCCTTGTATCCTTTATGCTATAATTGTACATTTATATAAATTTCCGTCAAATATTTTTCACCAAATATTCAAGTCTAGACAAAGACTAATTTAATCAGTTATTTTCCTTTGTATGCTTGTTCTAAAATAAATTTTCTCCCTTGTATTTTATTGATTAAGATACAAAGGAGAAAATTTTTATTGTATATATTCTTTTTAACAATCACTGTATTTAATTATTTAACCCACTCTCCACCTCCATCTACGTGCCAACCATCAGGTGTAACACAATCACAATACATCCTCCCCTTCTCATCAAATTCATAATAAGCACTATCTACCCGCTTCCACAAAGGCTTATCGCCACTGCCTCTAACCATCATGCAATTATCATCTAAGTAATACCATGCATTATTATTTTCATCATGGTACCAGGAATCCTGAAGTGCATATCCTCTACTATCAAATATATACCACTCCCCATCAATCTCCTTCCAACCATTCTGCGAAATATAATAATATTTATTAGTAATGTCAGTACAATACCACCACCCAACTTCATTCTTATTCCACCCTAATTTTCATTCACCATCACTAGAACCATCAACTCCAACTAACCCACAAACAATAGCTCTTCCAATTACTTCTGGATCATACACATCTGCATCATCACTATCAGCAAACAAACACTCAACCAAAATAGCAGGCATAACAGTTCTATTAAGTGCAATAAGGTTTCTTGTTTTTACACCTCTGTTAGATAAATTTAAAGCTCCTGTTAATGCATTAGAAACTTTAGCTGCATATTGATTTGCAATTTCTGATTGCCCAGTAACGCAAACCTCTGTCCCTGTTCCTCCCCCTGCATTAATATGAATTTCAACATACAGTTCAATATTGGTTGTTTTAGCTATCTCATTAGCTTCATTTGCTCTAGTATAGCAATCCTGGCAGTTATAAGTATTACTTTCATCCACCCTAAGTAAATTAACGCCATGCCCTTTCTCTTGCAAATACTGTGCAACTAATGCTCCAATCTGACGCGTGCAATTGCTCTCATCAAGTCTAGCAACTACTCCACATCCAACATTTCCACTAGCTGTATGACCTACAGCTATTATAAAATTACTCATTCTACATATCTCCTCTACAACCTTTAATTTTTTTATATTTACATCTAAGTTATATGTATTTCAGCCATATATACTATATATAGAGATAAATTTAATACAATGCACAATATATGTAAATTTATTACTTTAATTCATGACTCTTATAT
>JAEZKY010000338.1 GCA_023435985.1 Bacillota bacterium
GGTTTATTCTATTAAATTATCATGTAGCTATGTTCAAACGAAATTTAATAGGATTTGATTATAATGATTTTAAGCGAATGGAAGAAGTATCACGTCAATTGACACTTGTCCATACAATGGTGTTTGCTATAAATAGTATTGATTTATTATTTGATATTATTGATTTGACGGCATATGCTCAAGCAATTACAATTTTAATTATATTTGTTTATTGTTGCTATATATATGATAAAATGAAATCCAAAACAATATATTCTTTTCGATGTGAAAGTGAAGGTAATATTGGACCAGCTGCTGATTTAGATAAAGATATAAAAATTCATTTTAAAAATGGTCATATTGAAAATATTAATTTACAGATTTCTGATTTATATATTTGCGATGATGATAATATATTGATTTTAAGTAAAAACAGTAAAAGAAAATTATACAACAAAAATAGGATTATAAAAATCTCTATTAAAAACGAAAATATAATCTATGATGGTTCTCAGAATAAATGGATAAAGGAAGAGAACCAATCATTATTTACAAACACATAATGTTATATTTCTAATATTTAAATCAGTTATTAATGGTTATAAGGCTCTGCCCTTGAATCTATTTATAGCTGATTTTTTATTGCTTTATTTAAAATGAATGAATAGTTATTATTTTATAAACACTATTTTTTAAGCAGTATAGATTCCATAATAATATTAATAAAAAAGGAGGAATTATATGAAAATATCGAGAAATCTTAAGAATCAAATTATCGTATATGTAAAAGAATATGCAAAACGTGTAAATGAAAATAAAGACCCTATTGAGACAATAAATTTATTCAATACAAAGTCTGCAGCAGAAGCTATTATTCAAGCACTAAAGAAGAAACAGCAATTAGGAGAAAGTGAATTAAAATCAATAGATGATCCGGAATTTTATGATTATCTTATTTCATTTCTTTATGAAAAGCTTCCTATAAATTTTTTGGCTTTAAAAAGGAATATAGGTTATTACGAAGCAAAAAGTTTGTTGACAGATAAGGGAACAGATTTCTTCCCGGAATTACACGGTTTAAGAAATACCTTTTATAAGAGAAAAAATAATGATTATCCGGCTACCGACAAGCAAATCAAATATATAGTTGGTTATAATGTAATTCTCGATCACGCTAACGAGCTATCGGGTAGAGAGGCCTCATTAATTATTTCTTGCTTAAATAATAAAAGTAAGACAAAACCGGCTTATTTTGGATATTATATTAAAGAATAAAAAAGATGAAAGTAAACGTTTCAGTAAATATTAGAGCAAGCATTCCGCATAAGCCTGGACCTAAATTTTCAAATATTGATGAATTTTAATAATGAAACAACAACATCTGAAATTTGTGATTGGCATATAGTCAAACTTAACTAAAAATCATGAGGGTCAGATAAGACCCTCATTTATTGTTATTATAATTTAGAGAACAAATCAAGAACGTGTAATGCTAAATCCTCAAGACCTTCATTATTGTTTGGGCTGGCAGCTTTCCCAAATTTACAATTCAACGTTATTCCAACAACATGATTGGCATTACGAGCAAAAGATTTTTTAGCAGAATCATAATATATAGTTATTCCACCGTCTCTGCCGTTATAGCTAAAACTGAACGAATAGAAGTTAACGCCATCTCCTTTCTCCGATACCTGATCTAGTATAAAACCTTCTTTTTGATATTTCATTAGTGCACTTATTACTTCTTTTTCATCACTATAGTAACTTTTTTCTGACATTAGTAGTCTCCTTATTAAATAAAATATTTTGCTCCCAGATAATAATAACATACCATATATGTATTATAAAATCAATTTTAATCCAACACAATAAAATGAGATATTGAATCTCAACTTTTTTTTTAATTATCTGTTTTTTCCTTTCTACATAATATAAGTGTATTGAAGAGAGCAGGAGTTAATTCGTGCTTTAGAAATGGATCAGTAGCTCAGTTGGTTAGAGTAAATCCAGTTATGCTGGAGTTTAAACTTCGTTAAATCGAGTTTACATCCGGCTCATAACCGGGCGGTCGTGGGTTCGAGTCCCTCCTGATCCACTTAATATAGTAAGATTGAGGAGAGGCGGTTTATGCGAATCTTTTGGAGTTGCATGAACCGTTTTTCGTTTGTTAAAAAATACATAATAGAATTGTAAATAGATAATAAGAGAAAGGATAAGAAATAAGTATGAGTAAAAGAACTAAATCAAATATTATTGGAACACTCACTATTATACTGTTATTAATATCTTTTATGTTAGCATTCATTTTGCTTGTTATAAGCACGTTACTATTGTGCCCAATTATTTTTGTGACAATGTTTACTTATGCTGAAATGAAGGAATGGTATGTAAAATGTCGAAAGGAAGAAATAGATAATTTGTTCGAAGATTTTGATAAAAGATATTTGCAAATAAAAGAGGAGAATAAGTATGGAAAATAAAACAGTGAGAATCATCGTTGATTGTGAAACAAATGATCCAGTTGATGTTAAGTGTGGAGGTCCACTAATCCTTGGATTTGACTTTTTTGCTAGAGAAGAAGTTGCAGATAAGATGATTGAGGAAATCAAGAAACTCCTTGATATATATAGAATGCCATTAATGCAAATAAAAAAAGTTTCAGAAGAAGCTAAGAAAGAAACCTTGGATTATTGGGAAAAGATAGAAAATATCGAAAAATGTATAAAGGAAGGATATTAATGATGAAAGTTGCTATAAACAACATTTTTGAACTGATACTTTTATATGAGAAACTATATAAAAATAAAAATTAATTTTGAATATTAAAATCAGCAGTTATTTTAAAAATAATATTACATAATAATTATATAGGTTGAAAAAAAGAGTAATTCAAAATGTTCCATTCAAAAACTTCCTTCTAACAAC
>JAEZKY010000353.1 GCA_023435985.1 Bacillota bacterium
ATTGTATTTAATCCCCAATGTATTGTAACTATATCTTTTATCATTGGTGTAATTAACTATTTATTTTTTATATTCCTTAAGTTTTTCAAGTCTCTTAAGAGCTTCTTTTAAAGTTTCTTCCTTCTTAGCAAAATGAAATCTTATATAATTATTTACTTTTTCTCTGAAGAAGCTTGAACCAGGAACTGCTGCTACTCCAATTTCTTTTGCCAGCCATTTGCAGAATTCATAGTCGTCCTCATATCCAAATTCAGATATATCAACCATGACATAATATGCTCCTTGAGGTTCATAATACTTAAGCCCTATTTCATCTAATCCACTTAAAAATAATTTTTTCTTCTTTTCATAGAGTTCATTTAGCACTTCATAATACTCTTCTCCAAATTCTAATCCCTTAATTGCCGCTTCTTGAAGAGGTGCTGCTGCTCCTACTGTTAAAAAGTCATGAACTTTCTTACAATTTTCTATTACTGCTTTACTGGCTATAATATATCCAAGCCTCCAGCCTGTAATTGAATATGTTTTTGATAAAGAGCTGCAGGATATGGTTCTTTCAAACATTCCGTCTAGTGCTGCTAAATAGGTATGCTTGTATGGCTTAAATATTATGTGCTCATAAACCTCATCAGTAATTACAAAAGTATCGTATTCTTTAGCAAGACTTCCTATATATAAAAGCTCGTCTTCAGTAAATACCTTACCTGTAGGATTTGATGGATTACAAAGTATAAGTGCTTTTGGCTTTTGCTTAAAGGCATTTCTTAATTCTTCTTTATCAAATTTAAAGGCTGGTGGCTTTAGTTCAACATATATAGGTTTTGAACCTGATAGAATCGTGTCCGCAGTATAATTTTCATAAAATGGTGAAAATACTATAACTTTATCACCTGGATTGCATACACTCATCATTGCGCACATCATTGCTTCTGTGCTTCCACAGGTCACCAGTACATTTTCCTCAGGATTTATCTTAATTCCCATGAATTTTTCTTGCTTTAATGCTAATTTCTCTCTAAAGTTTTGTGCTCCCCATGTAATTGAATATTGGTGAGGTCCTTTATCTGAAACTTCCTTTAACCCATCTAATATTTCTTTTGGTGGATCAAAGTCTGGAAATCCTTGTGAAAGATTTATTGCTCCATATTTGTTTGCTATTCTTGTCATTTTTCTTATTATAGATTCTGAAAACCAATCTAACCTATTGCTTAATTCTGGCATATTTTTTCCCCCATTTTTATTTATTTCTATACTTTAATAATTCTTATCAAAATAGTCACATATATTTTGATATAAAAATCTCCATTTCGCATTAACAGCAAAATAAAGATTGAATGCATGAAAGTAAATAATAGATTGAAATTTATGTAAAACACTTCATTCTATACTATGTTTATTATTTTTGCGCCTAAAGCTTATTAAAAATAAAGCACTAGAGCTTAAACTCTAGTGCATCATTGCATAAAAATTTACTCTCTTATCTTTCAGCCTAAACTGCAGGATTTAGCACCTGATTATTTGTATTTTATAATCGGTTGCCGGGTTTCACGGGGCCAGTCCCTCCACCACTCTTGATAAGTTATTTAATTTTCGTTTTTCCTATAGGGTTAGTATATATTCATTTTGTTATATTGTCAATACTTCCATTAAAAATTATCAACATTAGTAAAATATCATTACTTTTCTTATAAAAACAACAAAAATATCTATAGCAACTTTTTACTTGTTATTTATTTTCATGTACCTTATACTGGTAAAAACATATATCCATTGTTAACATTGACTCCTTTTCGTGCAAAGATGCCTTTACTAGTTGGATAATATTCATTTATCTCGTATTCGGAAACATCTGTAAAATTTACACTTGGAGTTGCTTTAGTTAAATCTACAGCCATTTTAGAAAGATGCCTGTTATTGCTTACATTTATAAAATATATTGTTCCATTAATAATCTTCATATCTTCTCCATCCATTACTGCCAATCTTTTTGTCGATAAATCAGTTAAATTTATTGAATACAAATTATTATTATCAGCAGAATTTATAGCTAATATTTGTCCTGAATATGGGCCAAAACTATTTGCAGAGAAATTAGAGAGCTTTTGTTTTTGCGTACCATCAATATTCATTTTATATAAAGTTGAATTATCACTTTTATTTTCATAAAGAATGGTATCTTCATCTACTAAATAGTTACCAATATTATCAGTAGAAATAACTTTATCTGTATTATTGGTTGTATCAAATGCGTGGAGCTTATTTCCATCCCTTGGATCTATAAAATATATTATGTTACCTACTGCTATTATATTATATACTTCTCCCAAACTTAAATTAGGCTTATATGCTCTATTAGATAAGTCAATTGATGACAAAGTACTTTTATTATTAGCATCAGAAAAATAAGCTATATTATTTACAACTGCCAATGAATTTATTGGATAATTATAAAAATCACTGACATTAGATGTATTAACTACATCTTTTGGATATGGTTCTTTTATAATTGAGAGATTATTATTATCGTCCCAATTTGGAAAAACCGTTGTGGTTCCATTCACCTGAAACAAACTTGTATACACTGCTGAGTTCTTTAATGAAAAGGGCGTATATCCATTTTTAAAGGCGTCTTTATCTAAATTGGAAGCAGCACTACCATTAGTGGCCGCGCTATTATTACTACTGTTTACGCTTATCTGCCTTGGAGCACTTGTACTTTGATTTTGGCTAGTTTTGCTTGCTGTTTGCTGACTACTGCAGCTTAATAAATTTATACACAGTGCCAAAGGCAATAACAACGATATCTTCTTCAATATTCCACCGACTTTCTTGATATATTCCATATTTGCTATAATTTCTACTCTAATTTTATCACTTTTAGCCATTTATTTATACTCTTATACTATATATGTCGAAATAACTTGCATTACTCTTTAGCAAATATTAAAAAATGATGATAGAAATCTAAAACCATCATCACTTTTTACAAATATCTAATTTTTATATATTATTTTTTTTATACTTGAAATAGACAAGCAATATTCTTCAGCCAGAGCTTCCTTACTTTCTCCTAGCTTAAATTTTTCTTTAATTTCATTATTTCTAATTTCGAGTTCCTTCTTCACTCCTGATATTGCTCCCCACTTACGTCTATGTCCTTGCTCTCTTGGAATATAAAGATATTTTCCCTGACAATACCTTTGTATTTTTTCAATTAATTCTTTAGGTAATATATTTTCTGCACTCATATACTTCATATTAATTCTACTCCTTAGAAATTTATCTTATCTAAGGGTGCAGAATTTATTTAAAATATATTAGACTATACTTTTTATAATTAATAACTTCATGCCAAGTTATAAGCCTATGATTTAAATAAACTCTGCACAAAATGTAATAGGTGTTTCTTTTTGCAAGACAATTCCCCCAATCCATATCTGATATCAAAAAGCAGATAACTAATATATGTTATAGAAATCCACATATATTGCTTACCTTTTATGTTCATATTTCCCAATAATTATATCACAGATGCCATTTAGAATATAGACTTAATTCTTTATTGAATCAGTTGCATGATTATTATTCCAGTATGTATAAAATATTCATAATTATTAACATATAATCAAATTTTATTGATATAATATATATTAAGGAAAAAATTATAATATCTTTTGACTTATGATATACAATGAGGTGCATAATGGATAAGTTATTTAAAATTATTGTTTTAATATTCTGGATAGCAATTTTATTTGTATTTTTTAAATATAAATTATATACTGATGGAATTGATAAAATTGTAAGCTTCTTAAATACATATAAAGAATATAGCGTTGGATTATTTCTTATAATAGCATCACTTAGGATTTTCACTCTTATTCCATGTACTGTTTTTATAATTATTGGCGGCGTTTTATTTAATCCATTCGAAGCTTTTCTATTAACTGCCACTGCTAATTTAATTAGTGAGCTTTTACTGTTTTTCTTTGCAAAGTTGACCTTTGGTATGAATTATCAAAATAAAATAATAGAAAAACATCCTAAAATATACAATATGATTAAAAAAAATAATGTACAGATTTTAGCTTTAGGTGTTTCTTCTCCTGTAGTCCCTAGTGATATAGTTTGTTTCTTTTCTGTACTTGCTGAAATAACTTTATTAAAGTATATTATAACAATATTATTAGCTGATACTCCAGTTATCCTTTTATATACCTTTTTAGGCATAAGCATAAAGTACTCTATTTATGTTTTTCTGTTTATGCTTATTTTAGTAGTAATAATTAATTTTATAAATTTTAAAAAATGGAATAATCAAATAGCTGAATAGAAACATTGGCACTGAGAAACGTATTTTCACAGTGCCATAATTATTAAGCTAATCCACTCTCCATCGCCTATTCATTGTTTTGAATATTATATGCATTTTAGCATGAGTGTTATAATCTGTAAATAACACATTATACTTATAATCAATTCTATAGTATCTCAATATATTTTTTTAAATTTTATCAATTCACAATCCTTTTCTAATATAATCGAATATATTATATTAAATCAATTCTTAGGAGTTCCATATGATTTTTTTATCACCACTTTTACTAGCTATATCTTCAAATTTAGAGACATTATCAGTTTCTTTATCTTATGGGATTAAAAAAATTTATTTACCAAAATCTACTATGATTTTATTTTCAGTTTTAACTTCAATTTCTGTATTTATCTCTATGCACATTGGTAAATTATTTATACCTTTGTTTGGTTTTCAATTAGCTGACATATTTGGCGCCGTTTTATTATGTTTTATTGGGATTTCATCTATAGTTGAATATGTAAAAATAGAAAAAAAACGTACTGGATATGATACCTCCTATTTTTATGAGAATCCATTTGGCTACAAAAATATATTAGATAATCCTATAGTTGTCGATGCAGATCAATCAAATCATATAGATATGAAGGAATGTCTTACTCTTTGCCTAGCTATTTCGTTAAGTAATTCCTTAACCTTTTTTGCTGGTAGTTTGACAGGCATAAATATTAATTTAAGTTCATTCCTTTATTTTCTTATTTCTATTATTTCAATATGCTTAGGTTCATATTACTCTAAATGGCTTTCTTTTAGATTGTTAAAAAAATATTCCTATCTGATCTCTGGAGTGATCTTGATATTTATCGGCATACTTGAATCGTTTATATAGTATTTACTATATGTCATATAGTAAAAAAACACTTTCTTATAGTTCATTACTAAAAGAAAGTGTTTTTTATTAGTTAAATTTTATTCGTATCTAAGCGCTTCTATTGGATCAAGTTCTGCTGCTTTTTTAGCTGGGTAATATCCAAAGAAGACACCAATAAACATTGAAAACGAGAAACTTATTAAAATTACTATCGGCGATATCGACATTGAATATCCCATTGCTTTTGATCCTACTGTACCTGCACCAAGTCCAAGAGCTATTCCCAAAATACCACCTATGGAGCATATTATAACAGACTCAACTATAAATTGCATCTTTATATGGCTGCCTTTAGCCCCAAGAGCTTTTCTTGTTCCTATTTCTCTTGTTCTTTCTGTAACTGATACAAGCATTATATTCATTACTCCAATTCCACCAACTACAAGTGATATTCCTGCTATTCCAGATATAGCAATTGCAACTGTATTCATCATTGCAGTCCTAGATTCAAGCATACTTTCCATATTACTTGCCTGAGCTACGAAATTTATATTTTTAGAATAAAGATTCGATAAATATGTTGATAACTCAGTTGTGAATGCTGCGACATCCACATTATCTTTAGGTTCTACTTGAAACATTTGATAATTTTTATTCGTTGCTGTTTTCTTTTCGACAGTTATAGGAATATACAAACTTGTAGATAAATTTTCATCTGACGTTGTTCTACTTGAACCAGATGCTTGATATTTATATACACCAATAACGTAATATGTAAAAATATCACTTGATGTGTATACTTTTATCTGCTGTCCTATAGGATCCACACTATCTCCAAATATTTTTGTTACTAGTTTATCTGAAACTACTGCAACATTTTTTGCATTATCAATATCATTTTGATTAATATATCTTCCCTCAGTAATTGTAACATCTTTAACCTCTTGATATCCTACATTTGTACCAATTGTACTTATATTGGCATATGATGTTTCACTTTTAACTTTACCAGAATCACCATTTTCAGATAGACTTATAGCACTTATCTTATCACTAAAATTGTCTTCTAACTCATTTATCTGATTCATAGTCATAAGGTCAGTATCCTTTTGGGAGCTGCTTGAGCTTCCCATTCTACCGCCTCCTCCGCTTGGTTTTCCGCCTCCTGGCATTCCACCGCCGCCAAACATTCCAGCAGCACCACCACCTGGGGCAC
>JAEZKY010000102.1 GCA_023435985.1 Bacillota bacterium
GCTAAAAGTAGCGCCAGAACATATATCTAAAGATGTTCTAAAATATATGGGTAAGCCAGCAGGCGAGACATATGATAGATTTGTAGCTAAGTTTGAAAAAATAACAAAAAAGCTTGGCAAAAAGCAATATATAATTCCATATTTGATGTCATCACATCCTGGAAGTACCTTAAAATGTGCTGTTGAACTTGCAGAATATTTAAGAGATATTAATTATCAGCCAGAGCAGGTACAAGATTTTTATCCAACTCCAGGGACGTTAGCAACCACAATGTATTATACAGGACTTGATCCAATGACCATGAAGGAAATTTATGTGCCTAAGAGTAAGCATGAAAAAGCTATGCAGAGAGCGCTTCTTCAGTTTAGAAATCCTAAATATTATACCTTGGTATATGAAGCGTTAACGGAGGCAGGACGAACAGATTTAATTGGAAATGGTTCTAAATGTCTTATAACTGATAAAAGTAACAAGTCAAGAAATAATACATATAATAAAAATAAAGAAAGCAAAACTAATGGTAAGAATAATAGAACTACTATTTATAGAGAAATTAAAGATAAACAGATTAATCATAAGAATAAAAAGCATAGAAGTAGAACAGAAGTTAAATATAAATAGATAATTAGATAAATAATATTGTAAATTTTAGAAGCTAGAAAGAATTTTCTTAAAATGTGAACTTTGAAAATTTGTAGTGACTAGTGAAGCTGACCAGCAATTAAACACGATTGTTGGTCTTTTTTGGTGTAAAATTATATATTGTCAACTGTAAAATATTAATTATTAATTGAAGTGTGTGATGCAACCATTTTTTTGTATAAGAAAATTTGGATAGTGTAGGACGATTTTGCTATATAAGGAAAGCAAATTTATAATAAATATTATGGAGGGTATCTTGTTGTTAGCTGATAATGGTAGTAATATAGCGATTGAAAGATATATTTTAATTTTAATGTGTAAATGTATCTAAAAATAAAATTGGGTTTTATAAGATAAGTTGCTATAATAGGATAGTGATAGCATATGCTATCACTATTTATACATCTGATTGAAAAATTGTTTGATTTTACAATTTATAGATTACAGAAGAAGGAGTTATATAAATGGGGGAAATATTAATAAAAGCGTTTAGCTTTGTGCTTATTATCATACTAGGATATGTTTTTAAAAGAAGAGGTTTGTTTGAAAGTAAGGATTATAAGATTGTTACCAAAATAATTATGAATATTACTTTGCCATGCGCTCTTATTACTGGATTTGCAAATTTCAAAATGGATAATTCAATGCTTTTTATTATTTTATTTGGATTTTTAGCTAATATTATTATGTCGTCGATAGGTTTTATTTTAGCGAGGAACAAAGATAACAAAGAAAAGGCTTTTAATATGCTTAATCTTGCAGGATATAATATAGGATGTTTTACACTTCCTTATGTGCAAAGTTTTTTAGGGCCATATGCAGTTGGAATAGCGAGTCTTTTTGATACTGGTAATTCGATAATGTGTACCGGAGGGACTTATGCGATTGCTTCAGGAATAGCGGGTGAAGGTGGAAAGCAAAGCATTAAAGGATTTTTAAAAAAAATGTTTTCGTCTGTACCTTTTGACACATATCTGTTTATGTTTATTGTAACAATATCGGGAATACGATTGCCACAAGCAATATATAATGTGACTTCAAATTTGAGTGCTGGGAATGCTTTTTTGTCCATGCTTATGATAGGTATGGTTTTTGAGTGCAATTTTAAAAAAGAACAATTAGTTAAAGTTGCATCAATGCTGGGAATTCGTTATTTAAGTGCTGTAATATTTGCTTTGATAATTTATTTCTTAGTACCTTTTTCAGTAGAGATAAAGCATGTTTTAGTAATACTAGTATTTGGTCCAGTTTCTGTTCTTTCGCCAGTATTCACCGGGTTATGCAAAAGTGATGAGGGATTAGCTGGGGTGGTAAATTCTATGTGCATTCCAGTAAGCATATGTATTATTACTTTTTTAATATTCTTTTTTCAGGCAGCATAGAGGCTTCTCTATATACTAAAGATCTCCATTACCATTGTAGATGGAGATCTTTAGTATTTTATAAGTTGTAAATGTTTAATTTGTTCCGTATAAAAAATAATATAGATTATATTTACAACATGTTATATAATAATTATTATTAGTTGAGAAATTTTGCTAAGGAGGCTGTAATATTGAAAAAGTTAATTTCATGGAATGTTAATGGATTGAGAGCCTGTGTTAATAAAGGCTTTTTAGAGTATTTTAAAGAAGCAGATGCAGATATATTTTGTATACAAGAAAGTAAACTTCAGGAAGGCCAAATAGATTTAAAATTAGAAGGTTATAAAGATTATTGGAATTATGCCGAGAAAAAAGGATATTCAGGGACTGCTGTATTCACAAAAGAAGAACCTATTAGTGTAAAAAATGGAATTGGAATAAGTGAACATGATACTGAAGGGCGAGTTATAACATTAGAATTTAAGAAATTTTGTTTAGTTAATGTATATACTCCCAATTCTAAACAAGGCCTTGAGAGGCTTGACTATAGAATGGTCTGGGAAGATGTTTTTAGAAAATATTTAAAGGAACTGGAAGAGAAGAAACCAGTGATAATATGTGGAGATTTAAATGTTGCTCATGAGGATATTGATCTTAAAAATCCTAAAGCTAATAGAAAAAATGCTGGATTTACAGATGAAGAGAGAAATAAGATATCAGAGCTTTTAGATGCAGGCTTTATAGATACTTATAGATATTTTTATCCTAATACAGAAGGAGTATATTCCTGGTGGTCATATAGATTTAATGCTAGAGGTAATAATGCAGGATGGAGAATTGATTATTTTTTGACATCAGAAAGTTTAAAAGATAAATTAGTAGATGCTAAAATTCATATGAATGTAATGGGATCAGACCATTGTCCTGTAGAAGTTATGGTTAATTTATAATAAGCCATAAGAGCATAATCAACATTAATAAAGGGGCAGCAAAAATTAAAAAGAATTAGAAATTAGTATTAAAAAGTTAGAAGAATTAAGGGATAAAGAACAATTTTGTGATATTTTCTTTATATATTAGAACTTTAAGTGCTGTCTATAAATTTAAATGTATCATATAATAATAGTAAAAAGTAATAAATTTGTTTTATGGAGAGTAGAGATATGCTAAAAGATAAAAAATTGTTTTTACTAGATATTGACGGAACAATTGCATTAGATACTACATTAATAGATGGAACATTGGATTTTATGAATCATGTGTTAAGGATTGGAGGTAAATATATTTTTATAACAAATAATTCTACTACTAGTATCCAGGATTATATTACAAAATTTAAAAAGTTTGAAATTAAAGTAGATGAAACAAGTTTTGTGACCTCATCTTATGCAACAGCATTATATTTAAGAGAAACATATAGGGATAAAAAGATATTTGTACTTGGTACAGCTTCGTTTATTCAGGAACTAAGAAGTTTTGAGATAAATGTCACTGAAGAACAAGAAGATGATATCGTATGTGCAGTAGTAGGGTTTGATAATGAATTAAACTATAGAAAGATAGAAAATATATGTGAATTACTCTTAACTAGAAATATTGACTATGTAGCAACTAATCCGGATCTTGTCTGTCCAACCGGCTTTGGTTTTGTACCTGATTGTGGTTCTATATGTCAAATGATAGGTAATGCAGTTAAAAGGGAGCCTCTGTACATTGGAAAACCAAATAAGGCAATTGTTGAAATGTGTTTAAAACAGACTGGATTCACAAAGGAGGAAACTTTAGTCATAGGAGATAGGCTGTACACTGACATTGCTTGTGGAATTAATGGTGGTGTAGATACTGCAGTACTATTTACTGGTGAAGCTAATAAAGAAGATCTAATTGATACAGAATTTAAACCAACATATAGCTTTGAAACAATTAAAGATTTATATAAGGAGCTGGCTTTTTAATTATATTTAGTTTACAGAGAGTTATACTTATAGGTCTGTATTGTTTAAAGTAATGTAATTATATTATACATATGGCATTAAAATTTTTAGGTAATTAAGAGTTCTTTAATTAAAGAAAGCATTATTTAAAGGAAATGTACAATTGTAATAAGTTAAATTTGTTAGTGACTGCATTTTAGCTGATAATTTTTATAGCTATAGGGATATAATAATTATTAGCAAAATGTAGTTTTTTATTATAAGCAATGAAAAGTTAATCTTAAAGTAAGGGGGAGAATATATGGATATAGAAAGTGTAAAAAATAAGATACAAGGAACTAAACCATATATTAATGGCTGGGAAAGAATGAAAAGGTCTTCTGTAATTATTCCGCTAGTGAAAATAAAAGATGAAGTTTGTATATTATTCGAAATGAGAGCCAAAAAGTTAAAAAGCCAGCCTGGAGACATATGCTTTCCAGGTGGAAGGATAGATGGAAATGAAACACCCAAAGAAGCAGCAGTAAGAGAATTGTTTGAGGAACTTAGGGTTAATAATATTGATATAATAAATGAACTAGATACTGTAGTAAGGTATGATGGAATTATAATTCATCCTTTCTTAGGAGTTATTAAAGACGTTGAAGAAATCAAAATAAATGAAAGTGAAGTTGATCATGTATTTTATGTTCCGCTAAATTATTTGCTAAATCATAAATACTTAGAGGTAAATGGGAAAATCAATATAGATAGATCAAAAGATTTTCCGTATCATTTGATAGTAAATAAAGAGAATTATAAGTTTAGAGAAGCTAACTATAAGTATTTATTTTATAAATATAAAGATTATAATATTTGGGGGATCACGGCTGAAATGCTGTATAATTTTTTGAAGAAGCTGTAATGTAGCTTAAAATCTAATTAAAATATATAATGAGGATACAGAAAAAATGATAGGATTAATGGAAAATTTAATTCTATCATTTTTTTATCTGAAAATATAAAATTTGAATTAAGAAATTAAATGGAAATATATGCATAGCAATTAAAGAAATCAATTTAAAATAAAGATATAGCCATAGGATTATCTATAATAATTTACATGATAATAGTTGTCACCTGGTTGCCATAATTTACAGTTAATATTAAGACAATGACATAATAAATTTTGACAGAATTACTAATTGAATGATACTATTCTCAAAAAAATACAAATTTAAAAATTCAAATTGAATTCCAAAGGTGAGATTGATGAGGACATGCAGTAGAAGTCGATGGCTTTAAGACAAATTAGTAATCTGAATGTAAGGAGGAACTAAAAAATGTTAATTTTAAAGGATATAAAAGTAAAAACTAAATTAATTTCATCTTTTCTTATTATGGCTGTATTGATAGCTATTGTAGGTATGATAGGAAGAACATCATTAAAAACATCAGATGCAAATTCAAAGGCTATGTATAATGATGATCTACAATCAGTACAGTTACTTACAGATATTAAACAATCTTTAAATAGTAGTAGAAGTAATATACTTGAGTTAGTGTATATAAAAGATGCTTCAAGTAAAAGTGATCTAGAAAAACAGATTCAATCTAATATAGAGATAGAGGATAAAGATATAGCGAGTTATGAAAATATTTCTATGGATGCTAACGAAAAGCAGTTATGGCCAACAATTAAAGACGAACTTAATCAATATAGAACATTAACAGATAAAGTAATAAAACTTACGGATGCTGGAAGTTATGATGAAGCAGATAATCAATATCGACAAATACAAGATATTAGAAATTCATTGATGAGTAATATTGATAAAATAATAAATATAAATACTGAAAGTGCGAAAACAGATAATTTAAACAATAATTCAATATATGTACATAGCGATAATATTATGATGACGCTTATAGTAGTAGGATTAATATTAGCAATTGCAATTGGATTAATTATTTCAAGAGATATAAATGCGTCATTATTAAAAATAGAAGGTTTTGCTGAAAGTTTAGCAGAATATGATTTATCTAAAGATTTTCAAATTATAAGAAAAGATGAATTCGGCAAAACAAGCTCAGCTCTTACAAAAGCTCAACAAAATATTAAAGAACTCATAAGTATGATTATGGGGAATTCACAAAAGATGAATGATTCAAGCGAAGAACTTTCGGTAACAGTAGAGGAGTTATCAGCTAAAACTGAAGAGATAAATAATTCAGTAACCAATATTGTAGCTGGAATTCAAGAAACAAGTGCAGTTACAGAAGAAGTGACAGCGTCCGTAGAAGAAGTTGACTCAAGCATTAGTGAACTTTCTGAAAAAGCTATGGAAGGAAGTAATAATGCAGTCAAATCTAAAGAAAGAGCTATGGAAGTTGAGAATAATGGAAGAAAAGCTATAAAAGAGGTTAGAGATTTATATTCAGAGAAGAGAGACAACATGTTAAAGGCAATCGAAGATGGTAAAGTTGTAGACAATATAAAAGTTATGGCAGATACGATTGCAGAGATATCAGAACAGACTAATTTATTAGCACTAAATGCAGCTATAGAGGCTGCAAGAGCAGGAGAGCAAGGAAAAGGATTTGCAGTAGTTGCAGAGGAAGTAAGAAAACTTGCAGAAGAATCTGCACAAGCGGTAGCGGCTATACATGATACAATTGGAAAGGTTCAGGAGGCATTTAAAAATTTATCAGAAAATGGCGAAGATGTATTGGGATTTATCAATGAAAATGTAGATCCTCAGTTCGAAGAGTTTGAGAGGGTAGGAGACCAATATTATAGAGATTCAGATTTTGTAAGTAAAATGTCAGAAGAAATAGCATCTATGTCAGAGGAACTTACTGCAACAGTTGGACAAGTGAGTGAAGCAATGCAGAATGTAGCAGAAGCTTCACAAAAATCATCAGAACATACTGAATCGATAAAAGGAAGTATAGACGAAACAGCAAAGGCTATAGAACAAGTGGCCATAACTGCACAAAATCAGGCAGAATTTGCACAGAAATTAAATGAAATGGTGTTGAAATTTAAAATATAAGTTATATAATTATTAATAAAAAAGTTAAGCTGATTGGTGAATTTACATAGAGATTAAAATTCATTAATCAGCTTAAAATTCATATTGCTAATTTTGACAATGATTTTTGAATAGATGTAAAATAGATTTGAATTAATGTTTTTACAATAAATTTGGGTAATACTTGGATTAATGATTGGAAAAGTAATGTGAAATTTTATGTAAACAGAGCAGCTGATTGGGGGAGTGAAATGGATATTTCAAATATGAGGCATGAAATCGTTTCTGAAAATCCAGATATAGAGGTTAAATTTTATTTGTCAATAGATGAAGGGGGTTATGTAACACCACACTGGCATAATAGTTTGGAAATTGTTTATATGCTTGAGGGTAGTATTACGGTTACCTTCGAAAATAAAAAGGTTACTGTATTACCCGAAGAATTTATTATAATAAATTCAAGAAATGTACATGGATTTACAAGTCGGAAAAATCGTGCATTAGTTTTACAGATACCAAGTGCTGTTTTTGAAAAATATGTTCGCAATATCGATTTGTATTATTTTAATGTTGATATGAATCCAATAGATGAAATTGAAATTAAAAGATTAAATAAGCTTAAAAAAATATTTAATGATATGTATGAAGTATATGATATTCAACCAGAAGGATATTTGCTTAAATTCAATAGTCTGCTTTATGATATGCTTTTTATTTTAATTCACTCATATTCCTCTAAACTAGCGCTAAAGCAAATAGAAAGAGATAATAAGTATTTAGAGAGATTAAAAGAAATTACTACTTTTTTACATAGCTATCATGGCGAGCAGATAACAATACAGCAATTGGCAGAGAGGTTTGGATATAATCCAGACTATATTTCAAGATTTTTTAAAAGGTATATGGGATTAACAGTCATTGATTACTTATATGAAATTCGAATTAATTATATATATAAAGATTTGATTGATACTGGTCTGAATATAAATGAGATTTTTGAAAATCATGGATGTAGTAATTATAGAGTTGCAATGAGGTTTTTTAAGAAACGATATGGTTGCACACCAAAGGAAAAGAGAAAAGAGAAAAATATGACTATTTCGAAATAAGTCGGAATAGTCATATTTTTATGTCGCTATAATGACTTTTGAATACACACTGTAATTGTTATTATAAATATATAATATCAATTATAATTACAAAATTTATATGAGTTTGGAGTGGAGGCAAATATGAAATTTACAAATGGATATTGGCTTTTAAAAGATGGAGTTAAAAAAATTAGCCCAATACAAATGATAGATTATAAGATAGAAGATAGAGCTATAGTAGTTTATGCATCAGGCAAAGAAATCACAGATAGAGGACAAACTTTAAATGATCCAATGCTTACATTTAATTTATCATCACCTCTTCCTAATATTATAAGAGTTCAAGGATATCATCACATCGGAGGGATAGATAAGGGACCTTCATTTGAAATAGTAGAAAATGATGCGCATAACGTAATTGTTGATGATACTGAAGAATTTCTTTTACTTACAAGCGGCGATACAACTGTAAAAATAGGAAAAAATAATTGGAACTTAAGTTTTTATTACAAAGGAAAGCTGATGACACAAAGTGAAAAAAACCAATTAGGATATATGGAAACTGATGATGGAAACTTTTGGAGAGAGCAATTAAATCTGGACATTGGAGAATGTGTGTATGGATTTGGAGAACAGTTTTCTCAGTATGTTAAGAATGGTCAGACTGTAGATATTTGGAACGAAGATGGAGGGACTTGCTCTGATCTTGCTTATAAAAATATTCCATTTTATTTTACAAGCAAAGGTTATGGTGTGTTTGTGAATCAGCCTGAAAAGGTATCTTTCGAAGTTGCAACAGAAGTAGTATCAAAGTGCCAGTTTTCTGTAGAAGGAGAAAAAATAGATTATATGGTTATTGGAGGCGATAAACCTAAAGAAGCAATAGAAAGATATACAGATCTTACAGGAAAACCAGCATTACCAGCAGCTTGGTCTTTTGGATTATGGCTTTCAACATCATTTACAACCAACTATGATGAAAATACTGTAAATAGTTTTATTGATGGTATGATAAATCGTGATATTCCATTAAGCGTATTTCACTTTGACTGTTTTTGGATGAAGGAATACGAATGGTGTAATTTTGAATGGGACAAAGAGGTATTTCCAGATCCAATAGGTTTATTATCTAGAATAAAAGCGAAAGGTATAAAAGTGTGTGTATGGATAAATCCATATATAGGACAGAAGTCACCATTGTTTAAAGAAGGAATGGATAATGGATACTTCATAAAAAATAAAGATGGAGGCGTATGGCAGTGGGATATGTGGCAGGCAGGCCAAGGAATAGTTGATTTTACAAATCCAGAAGCTTGCAAATGGTATACTTCATATCTTGAAAAATTAATTGATATGGGAGTGGATTGCTTTAAAACAGATTTTGGCGAGAGAATACCAGTTGATGGCGTATATTTTGATGGATCAGATTCGTTGAAAATGCATAATTATTATACGTATTTATATAATAAAACTGTTTTTGATTTACTTAAAGAAAAACTTGGAGAGGAGAATGCAATTGTATTTGCCCGTTCAGCAACAGCAGGAAGTCAAAAGTTTCCAGTACACTGGGGCGGAGACTGTGAATCAAGATTTGAATCCATGGCAGAAACTCTTAGAGGTGGATTATCTCTGATGTCATCAGGATTTGGATTCTGGAGTCATGATATAAGCGGATTTGAAAATACTGCGCCACCAGAAGTATATAAAAGATGGGTACAATTTGGATTGCTATCATCCCACAGCAGGCTGCATGGATCAAATTCTTATAGAGTCCCTTGGTTGTTTGATGAAGAATCAGTAGATGTTGTTAGGAAATTTACTAAGTTAAAATGCAGATTGATGCCTTACATCTATAATAAAGCAGTAGAGGCGAATAAAAAAGGAATACCTGTAATGAGATCTATGATTATGGAATTCCCAGAGGATAGAGCGTGTGACTATCTTGAAAGACAATACATGTTTGGAGACAGCCTTTTAGTAGCTCCAATTTTTAATTTTGAGTCAACTGTTGATTATTATTTACCAAGGGGAAAGTGGACGAATATACTTACAAATGAAATTATAGAAGGAGCATCTTGGATTAATGAAAAATTTGACTTTTTCACTTTACCGCTTATGGCAAAAGAAAATTCAATCATTCCAATAGGGGGAAAAGATAATACCTGCGATTATAATTATTTAGAAAATTTGCAACTTCATATCTTTAATTTATTGAATGAGACAAATGCAGAAATTAATGATGTACAAGGTAAATCTTTGCTTAAAGTAAAGGCAGAAAGAAACAAAAATAAGATAAGGATAAAGCTTTCCAATAATTTTGATGGAATTAAAATTGTAATGAGAAATATCCACAATATAAAAAATATTCAAGGTGCATCAATAGAAGATTCTACAGAAGGAATTGTATTATCAGTATTTAAGGATGCAGCAGAAGTTGTATTTCAAATAAATGAATAGAAATTAAAATAGCTATTATATCTAATCACAACTAAAAAAATTGATAAAAACTTGACAAAGAATATTTTGTTGAAATATAATAGATTCAAATGAAAGCAATGGAGCATTTATTTATATAGGTGTTTTATTGCTTTTTTTTATTTACATTTGCTGATATATCAGTGGGATTTCAATGAAAGGAGAGATAATTCTGTGTCAGGACGATAAATCATATGCGAAGGAAATATATAAGCATATTAAATTAGATATTTTAAATTTAAAAATAAAAGATGGAGATTTTCTTACATTAGCTGAATTGGCAGATAAGTACAATGTAAGCAAGACACCAGTGAGAGATGCATTAGGAGCATTGGAAATAGAAGGATATCTGAAATCCTTGCCTAGAAAAGGTTATTTAGTAAGGCCTGTAACGCAGAAAAGTATAAGGGAATCTTTCCAAATGAGATCTATTTTAGAAAGAGCTGCTGTGAAATTGGCAGTTAAAACAGCTAGTGAATTAGAGCTGGAAGGTATACACGAATTAGCTATGAAATTTCCAGAGGATTCTAAAGGCAGTGAAATAGCAAAATTTAATGAACTAAATAATGTATTTCATATGTCAATTGTAAGAGCAACGCATAATTCATTATTAATTGAAACTTGTGAAGGAACAATGGAGAATCTTTCTCGAATTTTGTTAATGGATTGCAAGAACTTAGAATTTACAAATGAAAAAGATGAACATGTAAATATTGCAAAAGCTCTGCTTGATAGAAATAGTAAAAAAGCAGAAGAGCTGATAGTAGAACATATTTCAAATTTAGAAACAAGGTTTTATTCTTATGAAAGTATAAAAGCATAAGAAATTAAATTTTATTTAAGCTTTTAATAAAATAAGAAGTTCTTAGTTATGTTTGAATAAAAAAATATAATGATTCAAACAATACATTAAGAAGGTTTCTTAGTTTATAAAAATATATAAATAATGTTTTAAAAATGCAGATATACTGCGAGCTTAAAATTATTTAAGGGGGATTAAACAATGAACAAAAAAACATTAATAGGAATTTTGCTAGCATCAGTAATGTCAGTAAGTGTATTAGCAGGGTGTGGAGCAGCAAAAAAGGATTCATCAAATGGCGGTGATGGAAATAAGAAATATGTAATTGCATGTGATGCAAAATATGCACCATTTTCTTTTGAGGAGGATGGAAAGTATAAAGGAATCGATGTAGAACTTTTAGCTGCAATTGCTAAAGAAGAAAATTTTGATTATGATTTAAAGCCAATGGACTTTAATGGAATAATTCCAGGTATTACATCTAATCAATTAGATGGTGCTATAGCTGGTATGAGTATTACAGATGAAAGAAAACAAACATTAGATTTTTCAGATGGATATTTCCAATCAGGACTATCACTAGTTGTTAATAAGGATAATAATGATATTAAGAGTGTAAATGACTTGAATGGAAAAAGTGCATCACTTAAGAAAGGTACAGCAGGAGCAACATTTGCAGAAGACAATGAATCAAAGTATGGATTAAAGTTAAATTATTTTGATGATTCTCCATCAATGTTCCAAGCAGTTGAAAACAAGAATTGTGATTTCCTATTAGAAGATTATCCTGTTATCGCTTATAAGATTAAAGTTGATCCGGATTCTAAGCTAAAAATTGCAGGAGATAAATTAACTAATGTTGATTATGGATTTGCAGTTAAAAAAGGTGAAAATGCAGATTTATTAAAGAAGTTTAATGAAGGCCTTAAGAAATTAAAAGATAATGGAGAATATGATAAAATAGTTGGCCAATATATCGCAAAATAGACGAACCTATTTGAAAGTAAGATTTATGTTTTAATTATAATAAAGAGTTATAAGTTTGAGATGGATTTCTCATTTATAACTCTTTGTTGTATAATATAACATTTTATATTATAAAATTGGGACATTTAAGCAACTTGCATAAAATGATAAAAATGAAGGAAGATATGCATCTTGATTCATAATTAAGGATGTATATCTGAGATTATAAATTAATTTTAATATCAGTGAAGTAACATTAAAACTCTGGTATAATAGGAAAGCATGGAGTTGTAAGCAGAAAGGATTATATGGAATAAGAATATAGCCTTATTGACAGTTTTTGAATTGAACTATATAATAAGTTTCATAATGAAAGAGATAAAGATTATGAAAAATTTGTTGCAGGGGTATTAGATTAATAAATATGCAATAAATTAATATTTTAGTTTAATTAAATAAATTGCAAAGGGGCAAATTAACGATGAATAGAAAAGTATTAGTAAGTATTTTATTAGCATCAACAATGTCGGTAGGATTATTGGCTGGTTGCGGTGCATCTAAAGGAGATAAAAAAGCAGATACGGGAAACAAAAAATATGTAATTGCATGTGACTCTAAGTTTGCACCATTTTCATTTGAGGAAAATGGTAAATATAAAGGTATAGATGTAGAAATCTTGGAGGAAGTTGCTAAAGAAGAAAATTTTGATTACGATTTAAAGCCTATGGATTTTAACGGAATAATTCCTGGACTTACATCTAATCAATTAGATGGAGCTATATCAGCGATGACTATAACTGATGAAAGAAAACAAACTTTGGATTTTTCAGACGGATACTTTGTATCAGGGCTATCAATAGTAGCTAATAAAGATAATAATTCAATTAATAGCATAAGTGATTTAAATGGAAAAAGTGTTTCAGTCAAAAAAGGGACAGCAGGAGCGAAGTTTGCTGAAGACAATGAAGCTAAATACGGATTGAAATTAAATTATTTTGAAGATTCACCATCAATGTTCCAGGCGGTGGAAAATGGAAATGATGATTTCTTGTTAGAGGATTATCCAGTTATCGCATATAAAATTAAAGTTGACGGTGATTCAAAACTAAAAATTGTTGGAGATAAATTAGATACTGTTGATTATGGATTTGCAGTAAAAAAAGGTGAAAATACAGACTTATTAAATAAATTTAATGAAGGTCTTAAGAAAATAAAAGAAAATGGAAAATATGATCAAATAGTTGGTCAATATATAGGAAAATAGTAAGGAGAAATGAAATATGGAAATCTTTCAATTACTAAAAGATAGCCTTCCTAGCTTACTAAGTGGGCTTTCGGTAACAATAGAAGTTGCAGTTATATCATTAATATTAGCTGTAATATTAGGAATAGTTTTAGGTATATTCAGTATAAGTAATTCGAAAATATTAAAAGGTATATCGACAATATACATCTATATAGTTCGTGGAACACCACTTATGGTTCAAGCTTTATTTTTATACTTTGGAGTCGGACAAGCACTTGGTATAAGATTTGATCCTATGGTTGCAGGTATAATAACCCTTACAGTAAATGCAACAGCTTATATGGCTGAAATTTTCAGAGGGGGAATTCAAGCAGTAGATAAAGGTCAAATGGAAGCTGCAAGATGTTTAGGACTTAGCTATTTTAAAGCTATGAGAAAGGTTATTTTGCCTCAAGCAGTTAAAATCATGATTCCATCTATATTGAATCAATTTATTGTTACACTAAAGGATACATCAATCTTGACAGTTATAAGTATAAGAGAACTTACATCATCTGGACAAATTATAATTGCAAGAAACTTTAAAGCACTTCAAATGTATGCAATTGTAGCATGTATGTATTTTATAGTAATTACAATACTAACTTTAGTATCAAGTTATATAGAAAGGAAAATTAACTATGGTAATAAGCGCTAAGAATTTAAAGAAACGTTATGGACAATTAGAAGTTCTTAAAGATATATCTGTAAATGTAACAGAAGGAGAAGTTCTTTGTATCATAGGACCTTCGGGTTCAGGAAAGAGTACATTCTTAAGGTGTCTAAATGGTTTAGAAGAAATTCAGGCTGGTAGTATAACAATACTAGGACAAGAGCTTGTAAATAATAAAGATATAAATAAGTTAAGAGAAGAAATAGGAATGGTGTTTCAATCCTTTAATTTATTCCCTCATTTAACAGTCCTTGAAAATATGTTGCTTGCACCATTAGAGTTAAAAAAAATGAATAAGAGTGAAGCAACTGAAAAGGCTCTAAATTTATTAGATAAAGTTGGTTTAAAAGATAAAAAAGATGTTTATCCAGACACATTATCAGGGGGACAAAAGCAAAGAGTAGCAATTGCCAGAGCTCTTGAAATGAATCCTAAAATAATGCTATTTGACGAACCAACTTCAGCATTAGACCCTGAAATGGTTGGCGAAGTATTAAAAGTTATGAAGGACTTAGCACAAGAAGGAATGACTATGGTTGTTGTAACTCATGAAATGAACTTTGCTAAAGAAGTATCGGATAGAGTTATATTTATGGATCAAGGTTATATTGTAGAAGAAGGAGATCCAGAAGAAATATTTACAGCTCCGACAAGTGAAAGATGCAAGGAATTCTTGGATAAAGTAATTAATAATTAATATGAGGCATTGCTAAAATGTCTAAGGTAGAAGCATTGTTTGAATTTCTAATGTAAATGAAATTGTATAAACAATGCTTTGCTTATATAGACAGTATAAAGTATGAAATATTTAGTACTTATAATAGAATTTTTATGTGCAGAAAAATATAGCAATATAAAATATGTTAGTATATAAATATCTATAGTTATAATTTGGCGTGAAAGAGGATAAGTTTATTTATAGGAAAAGAGATATAGTGAAATACAATGAAAAGTTAATTTATTCAGCTGTGAGAGAATTTTTAAAATTAAGGACAATCGAATAAAGCAGTTAAGAAGTTGAAAGTGATACAAAATATATAAGAGGAGGAAACCATTTTGTTAATTAATAAGAATAATTCTAATCTTAAAAATATAATCATTTTAGCTACTGGAGGCACTATTGCGGGGACAGGAGAAGAAGGGAAAACAACAAATTATCAGGCTGGTAATTTAGATATACAGACATTAATCAGAAGTGTTTCTAATCTTGATAAAATAGCAAATATATATGGTGAACAGATAGCAAATGTAGACAGTAATGATATAACTATTAATCACTGGTTAACACTCACAAATAAAATAAATGAGCTTTCAAAACAGGATGATATAGATGGTTTTGTAATAACTCATGGTACTGATACATTAGAAGAAACGGCATATTTTTTGGATTTGACAGTTAAAACTAACAAGCCGGTGGTAGTAACAGGCGCAATGAGACCTTCTACTGCAACCAGTGCTGATGGTCCCTTAAATTTATATCAATCAGTGGCACTTGCAGCTAGCGATTTATCTATAGGACAGGGATGCATGGTTGTATTTTCTGATGGTATTTATAGTGGAAGAAACGTTCAAAAGGTAAATACTTTTAAAACAAATGCATTTAGCTCCATAGAATTTGGGTGTCTTGGGTATATGAGAGATAATATACCTTACTTCTTTAATAAATCTGTGAAACCACATACCGTATACTCACAATTTGATGTTTCAAAATTGAGTAAATTACCACAGGTTTCTATTGCCTATTTTAATATTGATGCTGATCCTTCAATTATCGATTATTTTGCTCAAAGATGTGAGGGGATAGTAATAGCAGGAGCAGGAAGCGGAACTTTTAGTTCAAAATGGTTAGATGAAATTAAGAAATTGGAATATAAAGGAATTCCTGTTGTGAGATCTTCAAGAATAGGAAGTGGAATAATATTAAAGGATTCAACTATAGATAAATATTCCAACTGTATTCCAAGTTATACATTATCACCTCAAAAAGCTAGAATATTACTTTCTTTAGCATTGAGTAAAACAAAAGATTATTCTGAAATAGGAAAAATTTTTGCTGAATATTAAAAATATATAATAGATACATTTAAATTAAGCGTATATTAATAAAAGATAAATAAATACTTGTTTTGAAATAATTATTTGATATCTTTGTGTTAATATACGCTTATTTAGCCATTATATTTAAATATAAATGTAGAAAATAACAGAAAATCGTTATAGTGTAATGAATAGAAGCACATATAAAATGTAAATTGTCACTTGCTAGCTAAGATTCATATAATGTTATGAAATTATTGCAGTTTTATAGGAGTGATATATGAGCGAACATTGTGCTAAAAGCAAAGATTTTATCAAAAGACTATTAAATGAGGGAAAACTAGTTCAATTTGATGATAGCTCAAAAATAGTAATAATAAGTGATGTTCATAGGGGAGATGGAGGATATGCAGATTCATTAAGGCAAAACAGAAATATTTACAAAGCTGCTCTTGGATTTTATTATCAAAACGGATATACTTTAATTGAATTAGGAGATGGCGATGAACTATGGAAAAATAAAAATTGCCTGGATATTGCATATAACTATAAAGATATTTTTGCATTGTTAAATAAATTTTATGAAGATAATAGATTATATCTGGTATTTGGAAATCATGATATAGTTAAATCAAATCCACAATTTGTAAAAGATCAAGAAAAACTTTTTGAAGATATGGGGTATGGATTTGGACGTGAAATGATTAGTTTGTATTCTAGAATAGACTTTTACGAAGGAATTATACTTAGATATATACCTTCTAATGATGATATAATTGCATTTCATGGACATCAAGTTGATATAATAAATTGTGATATGTGGAAAACCAGCAGATTCTTGGTTAGATACGTATGGAGGTTTATGGAAGGAGTTGCGGGCTTTAAGTCCCCAATTAGTCCTGCTAGTAATTATGATAAGGGAAGTAAGATAGACGGTATACTTGGAAGGCTTGCGCGAGAAGAAAAAAAAGTGATTATTTGTGGGCATACTCATAATGATATATTTCCAGAACCTGAAGAAGGAATTTATTTTAATGACGGATGCTGTGTATTTCCATCGGCAATAACCTGCATTGAAATTACAAAGGGAGAAATTTCTCTAATAAAATGGGAGATAACAGTAGGCAGTTACGATATTTTATATATTACTAAAAATATAGCTGGAGGGCCAGAAAAAATACAGAAATATTTAGATTATGCTAAAACGTTATAGTGGGAAAAATTTTAGACATGGGAGAATGAGAATGAGATATATAGATTTGCATTGTGATACAGCAGGAAGGATATTTTACGAAAATTTAAGTCTTAAAAATGAGTTGTGTAAGGTTAGTATTGAAAATTTGAAGCAAGGTAGAAATTTGGGACAGGTATTTGCCTTTTTTGTTGATAAGGCATTAAATGATGATTCATATGATGAATTTATGAATTTATATAATAGATTTATAAAAGAAATTGAGAAGAACTCTAAGGAAATAGAGATCGTGAGAAATAATAAAGAATTATTTTCTGCACAAAGTGCTGGTAAAATAGGCGCTTTTCTTTCAATTGAAGGAGGAGAAGCTATTAAGGGAAATATAGGGCTTTTAGAAAAGGTATATGAAATGGGAATCAGAATATTAACAGTTACCTGGAATTATAAAAATGAATTGGGTTATCCGAATGTGGAATTTATTGATAAGGATAAGCATCTAACAGAAAAGGGTTTTGAAGTAATTGAGAAATGCGAAAGTCTAGGAATAATTCCAGATGCATCACATTTATCTGACACTGGATTTTATGATTTGGTTAAGACTTGTAAAAAGCCATTTATAGCATCTCATTCTAATGCTAGAGCAATAACAAATCATCCTAGAAATTTAAGTGATGATATGATAAAACTGCTAGCTGAAAAGGGTGGAATAATGGGAGTGAATTTTTGCGCTGATTTTTTAGGAGATAAAAGTGTATCTTCAATAGATGAGATGGTTTTTCATATAAATCACATAAGAAATACAGGTGGAATTGATGTGCTAGCAATTGGTAGTGATTTTGATGGGATAAAAAATGAAGTAGAAATAAAAAATGCTTCAGAGTTTGATAAGTTGTATATTTCACTTAAAAAAAATAATTTTAAGGAAGAGGAAATAGAAAAAATATTTTATAAGAACACACTTAGGGTTTTTGAAGAAACTTTAAAGTAATATTCGGCATTGTTGGAAATCTACAATTGTTTATGGTAAGGAACAAAGACAAAGTATAAGAAGACAGATAAATATGTATATGAAATTAATGTAAATAAAAAAAAGTTTGATAGGTGGTGAATTTTTAGTAGAGATGAATAGATAAATATCTCACTAAGGAAAATTATGAATAAATTAAGTGGTAAAGTAGCATTGATTACAGGAGCATCAAGGGGGATTGGAAGAGCTATAGCAATAGAACTCGCAAAGCAAGGAGCAAGTGTAGTAATAAATTATTCAACTGATGAGGATGGCGGGAAAAAGACTTTAGAAGAAATTAAAAAAGTGAATGGGTACGGAATTATAGTGAAAGGAAATATTTCATCTTATAAAAATTGCGAAATGATAGTTAATGAAGTTATAGAATTAATGGGGAAAATTGACATTTTAATAAATAATGCAGGTATAAGTAGAATTGGCTTATTTATGGATTCTACTCAAGAGGAAATAAGTGAGATTGTAAATACTAACTTGCTAGGAGCTATGTATCTAACAAAGCATGTTTTGAAATATATGATTTCAAGAAAACAAGGAAATATAATTAACATTTCCTCAATTTGGGGAGAAACAGGAGCATCTTGTGAAGTTCTTTATTCAACTACAAAAGGGGGATTAAACTTGTTTACAAAAGCTCTTGCAAAGGAGATTGCTCCATCCAATATAAGAGTAAATGCTATCTCACCAGGAGTAATAGCTACGAAAATGAATTCATTTTTGGGAGATGAAGAAAAAAAATCCCTAGAAGAAGAAATTCCTCTAGGAAGATTTGGTGACCCAAGTGAAATTGGAAAGCTTGCAGTATTTTTAAGCAGTGAGGATTCGTCATATATTACAGGACAAATCATACGTGCAGATGGAGGATTCATTTAGAGGGGAAGTTTATATTTCTTCTTCATCCTCAGATGATACTATTTTTTCAAGATAGAAATAGAATTCAACTCCTCCATGTATATTTTGTAAATTAAATTCACTATTATGAAGATGTAAGATATTTTTTACTATTGATAATCCTATTCCTGTGCTATTTTTTTGGGTTCTTTCTCTGGATCTATCTAATCTATAGAATTTATCAAAAAGTTTGCTTATTTCTTCTTCTGGAATGGTTACACCCATATTTTGCACTGATATTTTAAATCTATCTAATTTTTCTTCAATGTTTATATTGATGTCATTTTTAGGTGGAGTGTATTTAATAGCATTTGTTATAAGATTAGTTAAAACCTGCTCCATTTGAAATGAATCTGCATAAACATAGCTATAAGGTATTGTGGAATTAAAGTTTATGTTAAGCTTATTTTCTTCAAAATCAAGTTTATGTTTATTTAATATTTTATTAACCAATCTATTAATATTAAAAGATTCAAAATTTGGTTTTATAACTCCAGACTCAAGTTTTGAAAGCTCGAGCATATTAGTGACTAAAACAGTCATTTTCTTAGATTCGTCAATTATGGTTTCTAAATATAAATTAGCATCTTCACCAGATACTATACCGTCTTTGAGACCTTCAGCATAACCTTCTATTATTCCAATAGGAGTTTTTAATTCATGGCTTACATTTGATATAAAGTCTTTCCGCATATCTTCTAATTGCCGTTCTTTTTCAATATCATCTTCTAATTTTTTATTTTTACTCTGCAAATCTAGGAGTGCAGCTTGAAGATTTTTGGATAGAAAGTTTAGAGATTTGGCGAGGCTGCCTATTTCATCTTCTCTTTCGATTTCACAAACTTCAGTAAAATTCATTTTAGAAATTTTATTTGCAGCATAAGTTAAATTTACAAGAGGTTTAGATATTAAATTAGAATAAATTAAAGACAATATTATTGAAATAATAATAAGACCAATGAATAAATAAATGAAAAATTCACTTATTACTTCAGAAGCTTCCTTTATGGGTTGAATTGGCGATACACAAAACATAAGACTATCATTAGAACTATTTATGGACAAAGTACTAATAACTCCAATCTTAGTATTGTTATCAAAGTTTGTATATCCAGTTTTGGAATACTTAACAACTTGATTGATTAAATCTTTATCATCTAATAATTCTTGACCAAAAGCAGCTAGGGTATTAAGGCTGTCTGTATCAGTATTATAAGCATTGGGAAGATATATAGCTTTACTACCATCTACAGAAGTAACAATAACTTTAGAATTAGTATCATTTTCAAATTTTTGAATAGCAATATATAAATCACGATTGTTACTTATCTGATAAGAGTATAAATCGCGAAATTTATTAACTTCATTAACTAATGAAGTTGTTTTTTTGTAGGAATAAAAACTTTCAAAGAAAACAGCCTGTGCAACATATGCTATAAGCAGCAGTCCTACAACAAGAGATAATGTTATAATAAATAATCTTTTGGATAAATTATACTTCATTATTTAACCTCAAATTTATAGCCGCTGCCACGTACTGTAACTATAAAATTAGCTTTATCTAACAATTTTTCACGAAGTCTTTTAACATTAGTATCTACAGTACGAATATCACCATAATAATCTATACCCCATACATTATCTAAAATATTATCTCTGGTTAAAGCAATTCCTTCATTAGTAACTAAATATGTTAATAGTTCATATTCTTTTGGCGATAATATTATTTCTTGTCCATCTATTTTAACTTCATGAGAAAGTTTATTTATAGTAAGGCCTCTAAAATCTTGAAGGCTTGAATCTAAATCTTCTCTTGTCCTTTTTAAAAGAGCTTTGATTTTAGCCATTAAAACTTTTGGACTGAATGGTTTTGTAATATAATCATCAGCACCATAATCGTATCCTTGAAGTTTATCTTCTTCTTCACCTTTTGCAGTAAGAAGAATAACTGGGACAGTTGACGCTTCTCTTAATTTACCAAGCATTGTAAAACCATCCATAACAGGCATCATTATATCTAAGAGGATTAAATCAATTTTTTGAGTGCTGAATACAAATAAACCTTCTTCTCCATCTGATGCTTCATAAACATTAAAATTTTCTTTAAGTAAATAGTCTCTAAGTAAAAATCTTATTCTTAATTCATCTTCAACAATTAAAATAGATTTCTTCATAAATTTATCATCTCCTTTAAATACAGTAATCTTTCAAAGTAAGCAAAAGTTTTCTATTAAAATAATTATTTATAATAATAATATATCTTATAAATAAGTCAAATATATTACAATGAATTAATCTCTTATTATTTAGTGGTTTGTATACATTTAATGATATTATTATACTGCTTTTCAGCCTTTATTTAAAAGTTACAAAATATATTGTACAATCTTTTATATTTTTATGGCAAGATGTATTTTTTATTTTAGAACTGGTTAGTATAGAACTTTATATTAATTAAATTATAATATAATATTATAAGTAACACTGTTATTTCTTTCATTATAATATAAACTTATGATTTTTGATTGAAGAAATCGAAAAAATTATGATATTATTATTTGTGGCATAGTTTATGATAAACTAGTATAGATGTTTAACATTATCATAAGGTATATTAATTAATAATAGATTAGATATATGTAATTTAGGAGAAAAATAATGATAAAATTAAATTTTGATGTAATGAGACATACTTTAGCTAATGGTTTAGAGGTAATAACAATAAATAAAGATACTCAAATAACGGCAATAAATATTGGAATTAAAGTTGGAGCATTATACGAAAATATAAAGGAAAAAGGGATAAGTCACTTTATTGAACATACATTATTTAAAGGGACTGTAAATAGAAACGATGAAGAGCTTAATGAGGAATTAGAAGCATTAGGAGGAGAGTATAATGCTTATACAGATTATGATGCTACAGTGTATACAATCAGCTGTTTAGCAGAAGAATTAAAAAACGCAGTCGAGCTCTTAGGCGATATGATTACAAATCCTGAGTTTGATGAGGATGAAATAGAAAAAGAGAGAGGCGTAATTTTATCAGAAATAAGAACGAGCAAGGATGATATAGAGGATTTTAGCTTTAAAAATGTAAATAGAATTGCGTTTACAAAAAGTCCTCTTAAATATGAAGTGACTGGACTTGAGGAGAACGTTTCGAAATTTACTAGAAAAGAGATATTATCTTATTATAAAAAATACTATACTCCTAAAAATTCCATTATAACTATGGTATCATCTTTAAGTCATGAAGAGGCAATAGATTTAATAGAAGAGCAATTCAAAGAGTGGTCAGGAGAGAAACCTAAACCTATAAATATAGCAAAGGAAGAAAATAAGAATATAATAGAAATAAGTTATAAAAAAGATATAGAACAAAGCACAATAGTTTATTTATATACCTTTAATGAATTGAAAAAAGCTGACGAACTTCCGCTTAGAATACTAAATCATAGGTTAGGGGAAAGTTCTAACTCATTATTATTTAGAGAAATACGAGAGAAGAGAGGATTAGCTTATGATATTTATACCCACTTAGAAATAACCAGTAGTATAAAAACTCTTTATATCTATACTGCGGTAAGTGAAGAAAATATTGATGAAGCTAATAAGGCAATTGATGAAACATTAATGAAAGTAGTTGATGGAAAGATTCAAATAGGTGCCAAAGATCTAGATATCATGAAGAAGGTTCATAAGACAGCTGTAATATCAACATTGGAGGACTCGGCAGAATTATGTAATTATATTTTACATCAAGCATTAGATAATGAGGATATATTTGAATTTGTTAAAGATATGGAAAGGTTAAATAACATTGATATAATCAAGATTAATGAAGTAGGGCAAAAGGTTTTAAAGAATCCAACAATACATATATTAAAATCTAATTAATATATGTATTGAAAGTGTAAGCAAAGGTGAAAAAATCATGTCAAAGATTACAAAAATGGAAATTCAAAAGAGAAATAAAGAAAGAGTTAATTTGTTTTTAGATGGTGAATATGCCTTTTCAATTTCAGCAGAGTTGGTTTATAAGGAAGGCCTTAAGGTTAATTCAGAAATTAATGAGGAAAAGATTAAAAGCATAGCCGAAAGTGAAAATTATATTAAATGCAAGGAATCTGCTTTAAGAATGATTGAAAGAAATTTCAAAACGGAAAAAGAAGTAAAAGATAAATTAAAATTAAAAGGGTATGATGATGATTCTATAGAGAATAGCGTAAGGTTTCTTAAAGAATATAATTTCGTAAATGATAGAGCTTATACAAAAGCATTTATAAATGATAAACTAAAAACAATGGGAAGTCAGAAAATAAAATATTCATTAATTCAAAAAGGGATAGCTAAGGAAGTTATAGAAGAGGAATTATCTGATTTAAACAAAGAAAATGAAAAGAGTGTAGCACTAAATATAGCAAAGAAAAAATTAAGCGTTATAAAAAACAAAGAAAATGATAAGTATAAGATTTCAGGGAAATTATATAGATTTCTAATTTCAAAAGGATATGAGAGTAATATTATAAATGATATTGTTAAAGAAGTTATGTCTGTAGAAGAATTTTAGCAAAATAGCGTTGTAAACATTGTATTTGAGAGGATAAATTGAGTAAGAAGAGTTTCTTATACATGCGAAAAGTTATTATTTTTGTTATAATAGTAATATGATAATAGGGCGGGAATTTATTGATGGGGGAAAAATAATGAATGAAAACAAATTTAGATTAGTGATTGCTGGAATTGTTGCAGGCTGTATTCAAGTAAGTATAATTATTGGAATGTTAGTTATACCAGGTGGGATGGTTGATTCTAAAATCATGAATTTGTTCTCAGGTATTGGCCTAAGCCAAGAGTATTCATCTAATGAATCTGATAAAAATGAAATTAATACATTTTTAAGAAAATTGACATTAGGCCAAAAGGATCATTCTAAAGATATTATTCTTTATAATGGAATTACAATAGATGAAGGAATACAATCAAATGAAGAGATTAATAATAAGGCAGTTTTGTTAACTCAAAATGCAAAAAATGATAAAGAGAAAGCTAAAATTTTATATACCTGGGTAGGAAGTAATATAAAGTATGATGATGATAAGGCTGATGAAGTATTAAATGGTACTGATATTCAAAAAATGCCAGAAGGTGGCGCGATTTATGCCTTTGAAAATAGAACTGGAATATGCTTTGATAAAGCATGTCTTTATGTAGCTATGGCAAGAGCTGTAGACCTTAAAGTAAGATTAGTGGGTGGACAGGCATATAATGGGGAAGAATATGTAGGTCATGCATGGAACCAGGTTTATTTAAGCGATGAAGAAAGATGGATAAATGTAGATCCAACATTTTATGATGGAGGAAATTACTTTGATTCCAATTTATTTGATCAACATAAAGAAGAGGAAATTGCTGGGGAATGGCAATAAATTAATTTACTTTTTTTTGAAATTTTGAAATAATAACATCAATGGCTTTTTCACAGTCTTTGTCATCAGGGTCTATAGACCAGGCTAGATTGAAAAGACGTAAAGCCGTATCAAAACATTCTTTCATAACATAGCAATAACCAAGATTGAAGAAATATTTACTCTCATGGCTAATTGAAATTGCTTTGTTTAACATTATAATAGCATCGTCAAAGCTTTTTAATTTAATAAAGCAAACTCCACAATTATAGTATGAACAAGCTTTGTTTATATTTTCAGATGCAGATTTTTTATAGTAAGCAATAGCTTTCTCATAATCATGACTATTGTAAAATTTATTTCCTTCATTAAAGTAATTCATTTGTAACCTCCAAAAGCAAAATAATAAATTTTAACTAGAATACTTTATGATTATAGACAATAGTTCAAATAACTATACATATGGACTTATTTTTAAATAATATTAGATTATAGTAACAATATAAACGTATTGAAAAAATAGAGTAGGTGAATAATAAAATATGACAAATTATAAAATTGGATTAGATATAGGATCGACAACAGTTAAATTGGCGGTTCTTGGTGATGATAATAGTTTGATTTATAGTAAATATAAAAGGCACTTTTCAGATGTAAGAAGCACAATTGTTGGTTTAATAACAGAATGCTACGAAACATTAGGAGATATTAGCTGTAAGATTAATATAACTGGTTCAGGAGGATTATCTGTATCTAAGTGGTTAAGTCTTGGTTTTGTTCAAGAAGTAATTGCATGTTCAAAAACAGTTGAAACATTTATTCCGCAAACTGATGTTGTAATAGAGCTTGGTGGAGAAGATGCTAAGATAACATACTTTAAAGGTGGAATAGAGCAAAGAATGAATGGAAGCTGCGCAGGGGGAACTGGAGCTTTTATTGATCAAATGGCAGTACTATTAAATACAGATGCATTAGGAATTAATGAATATGCTAAAGACTACACAGTATTATATCCAATAGCTTCGAGATGTGGAGTTTTTGCTAAAACAGATGTGCAACCTCTAATAAATGAAGGAGCAAAAAAGAGTGATATAGCAGCATCTATATTTCAAGCAGTAGTAAACCAAACCATTAGTGGACTTGCCTGTGGTAAGCCTATAAGAGGTAATGTGGCTTTTCTTGGAGGACCATTATTCTTTTTATCAGAATTAAGAAAGAGATTTGTAGAAACTTTAAAATTAAGTGAAGACCAGATTATTGCTCCAGAAAATTCTCAGCTTTTTGTTGCAATGGGAGCAGCTCTTTTAGCAGAAAAGGAGCAATTAACATCTTTAGAACAGATAGCAGATAAAATTGTCCATATCTCTAAAGTAAAAGATGATACAGACCAAAGACTTGAACCATTATTTAATAGTGAAGAAGATTATAAAAAGTTTAAAGATAGACATGACAATGCTGTAGTAAAGAGGGGAGAAGTTAAAGACTATAAGGGACGAGCATATTTAGGTATTGATGCAGGTTCGACAACTACTAAGGTTGCACTTATAGGAGAAAACTCTGAATTGTTGTATTCCTTCTATGGAAGTAATGAAGGAAGCCCATTAAAGAAAGTTGTTCACATAATTAAAGATTTATATGAAAAGCTTCCAGAAGGCATAGAAATTGTAAATTCCACAGTTACAGGTTATGGAGAAGCTTTAATTAAGTCGGCTCTTCATATAGATATTGGTGAAATTGAAACAATTGCTCATTACAAGGCAGCAGATTATTTTTTACCGGGAGTAGATTTTATCTTGGACATAGGTGGACAAGATATGAAATGCATTAAAATAAAAAACGGTGCAATAGATAGTATAATATTAAATGAAGCTTGTTCATCAGGATGCGGTTCATTCATTGAAAGTTTTGCTAAGTCATTAGATATGAAGGTTGAAGATTTTGCAAAGGAAGCAGTTCGTTCAAAAGCGCCAGTAGACTTGGGTTCTAGATGTACTGTATTTATGAATTCTAGAGTTAAGCAGTCACAAAAGGAAGGTGCTGAAATTTCAGATATTTCAGCTGGACTCTCATATTCAGTTATAAAAAATGCTTTATATAAAGTAATAAAGTTAAGAGATGAAAAAGATATAGGTAAAAAGGTAATAGTACAAGGTGGAACTTTTTATAATGAGGCTGTACTTAGAAGCTTTGAACTCATTTCTGGAAGAGAAGCCATAAGGCCAGATATATCAGGACTCATGGGAGCTTTTGGATGTGCACTCATAGCAAAAGACCGATATGTTGAAGAAACTAAATCAACATTGCTGCCAAAAGAGAAAATTGATAAATTTGAAATGACATCATCTTTCAGAAGATGTGGTAAGTGTGGAAATAACTGCTTGCTGACTATAAATAAATTTTCTACTGAAGAAGAATTTGTTTCTGGAAATAGATGTGAAAGAGGGCTTGGAATAGAGAAGCCTAAAGAGAACAAATTGCCAAACTTATATGATTATAAATATAAGAGAACATTTAACTATAAGCCACTTAAAGAGGAAGAAGCAAAGCGTGGAGTAATAGGAATTCCTAGAGTTTTAAATATGTATGAAAATTACCCATTTTGGTTTACATTGTTAACTGACTTGGGATTCAGTGTTAAGCTTTCGGCACATTCAAGTAAAAAGATATATGAACTTGGGATTGAAACAATTCCTTCTGAGTCGGCATGTTATCCAGCTAAACTTGCCCATGGACATATAATGAATTTAATAAACAGGGGAATTAAGAATATATTCTATCCTTGTGTATCGTATGAGAAAAAAGAATTTGAAGAGGCTCAAAATCATTATAACTGTCCTATGGTAACTTCTTACCCAGAATCAATTAAGAATAATATGGATGAATTAAAGCTTAATAATATTAACTTTATGGAACCATTTTTATCTTTAGATAATGATAAAGAACTAGTTAAAAGAATAGTTGACGAATTTAAGATATTTAATGTTACACTTGATGAGGCTAAAAAGGCAGTTGAAGCAGCAAGTAAGGAAAGAGAAGTATATAAAGAAGATATAAGAAATAAAGGTGAAGAAGTCCTTGAGTATTTAAGAAAAAATAATAAAAAGGGGATTGTATTATGTGGAAGACCATATCATATAGATCCAGAAATAAATCATGGTATTCCGGATATTATAACTTCTTTTGATATGGCTGTATTAACTGAAGACAGTGTATCTCACTTAGGAAGATTAAAGGATAAATTAAGAGTTGTAGATCAGTGGATGTATCATTCAAGATTATATAGAGCAGCAGCTTTTGTAGCTGATGAACCATGCACAGAAATAATTCAGTTAAACTCCTTCGGATGTGGATTAGATGCTGTTACAACAGATCAAGTTTCAGAAATCATCTCATCAAAGGGAAAGATATATACAGTATTAAAAATAGATGAAGGAAACAATTTAGGTGCAGCTAAAATAAGAATAAGATCATTAAAAGCCGCTGTAGATGAAAGAGGAAGAAAGAATTATAAACCAGTTGAAGAAAAGATAGTTTATAATAATCCAGTATTTACACCAGAGATGAGAAAAACTCACACAATTTTATGCCCTCAAATGTCACCAATTCATTTTGAATTGATAGAAACTGCTGCGAGAGCTGCAGGATATAATTTAGAGGTTATGCCTTCAATGGATATGAAAGCTGTTGATGAAGGATTAAAATATGTTAATAATGATGCTTGCTATCCTTCAATAATAGTTGTTGGACAGATAGTTGAAGCTCTTAAATCGGGAAAATATGATTTAAATAGTACTGCAGTTATAATGTCACAAACTGGAGGAGGATGTAGAGCTACCAATTATATTGGATTTATAAAACTTGCTTTAAAACATGCTGGCTTTGAAAATATTCCAATTATATCGTTAAATGCAGTTGGTCTTGAAAAGCAACCAGGCTTTAAGATTACATTCAAATTGCTTCATAGAGCAATAATGTCATTGGTTTATGGTGATTTATTTATGCGTGTTGTATATAGAACAAGGCCGTATGAAAAAGTTAAAGGATCTGCAAATGAGCTTCATAGAAAATGGGCTGAAAGAGTTAAAACCAATTTAATAAATGGAAGTAAGAGAGAATTTAATAAAAATATAAAAGAAATAATTAGTGAATTTGATAATCTGCCATTATTAAATATTAAGAAACCACGAGTTGGAGTCGTTGGAGAGATTTTAGTTAAATTCCATCCAACAGCTAATAATGATGTAGTAGGAATTTTGGAAAGCGAGGGAGCAGAAGCAGTTGTTCCAGATCTTTTAGATTTCTTCTTCTATTCAGCTTTTGATGCTGATTTTAAAGCTAAATATCTTGCAGGCAGCAAAATGACAAGGAATTTGAGCAATGCTGCAATTATATATATAGAGTCATATAGAAAAACTATGAAAAAAGCTTTAGAAAATAGTGAAAGATTCTCTAAACCAAAGCATATAAAAGAACTTGCGGATATGGCATCACCTATACTTTCACTTGGAAATCAAACAGGCGAAGGATGGTTTTTAACTGCTGAAATGATAGAGCTTATAGAAAATGGATCATCTAATATAGTGTGCCTTCAACCTTTTGCCTGCTTGCCTAATCATGTAACGGGAAAAGGAATGATTAAAGCATTAAAGGAAAGATATCCTAAGTCTAATATAGTGGCTATAGATTATGATCCAGGTGCCTCCAATGTAAATCAATTAAATAGAATCAAACTGATGTTATCTGTTGCGTTTAAAAATTTGGAAGAAGAAGTTGAAATTCAAAAGGAGCATCAAGAAAGTGCACGAAATCAGCCATTTTCTAATGAAATAGGCTTGACACTAGAAGATAATATCTAAAATATAATAGAAATGTTTATATTTGGATAATAGTTTATTATATTTTCAAAAAATATATTTAATAATTATATTTAAAATTAATGCACAATGTACAAAATATATATTATAGATATTGTACATTGTGCATATAATTTTTATTTAGGAAATGAGAAAGTTTAGAATTATTATTTGTAATATTAATAAAACTGTTTTATAGTTTATTTGTAACTGTAACGTATATATAGTAGAATATATGGAAGTACATCAAAAAATTAACGGACTATAATGTAAGTATAATAATGAAATAAACTGGTTAGAAATTTTATAGTATTATTATATTTACTAATGTTAAAATCTTTAAATGAATATTATTTGGAGGTAATTATGGGCACGCAGAATAATCAGCCAATAAAAGAACAACCCAAGAAAAAGAGATTTAGTATATTAGTATTTTTTGCAGGGATGATTTATATAGCGCTTTTTTTAAGTATAAGTACTCCACTTATGTTACTTTTTGGGCCATATGAAAATACACGTAAGGTGTTTGTATCAACTTTACTTGGAACAAGGCATGCTTATTTGCTAACAGATTTTTTATCACAAGATAAGATAAATGAGATTTTAGGAGTAAATGAAGCAGCAGAGGAAACAAATGAAGATACTGTTAAGCAAAGTGCTACAGATTTAAACAAAGTGCAAGTCAAATATACAAGTGGGAATGAAATCACTAGATATGATATACATACGGATAGATATGATGGATATGTTTTGGAAATAAAAAATCCGTTAGGTGTCAGAGTTGCAATGACAAAATATTTAGGGAAAATGGGACAGAAGACAAGTGAGATGGCTGAGGAGCATAATGCTATTGCTGCTATTAATGGAGGGGCTTTTGTTGATAAATCTTCAGATGGGACTTTATATGCAGGAACAGGAGCAGTGCCAGGTGGATTTGTAATATCAGGAGGAAAGGTTATCTATCCCAATAATAATATAAATAAAAATAATGTTGAAAATGTTATTGCGTTTACAAAAGGCGGTCAGCTTATTGTTGGAGATCATACGCTTGGAGAATTACAGAAATTAAATGTTCAAGAAGCAATGTGTTTTAGAAGGCCTAATATTATTATTAATGGAGAACCACAAGTAAAGGATAGAATGGCAGATGGATTGAATCCTAGAACAGCAGTTGGACAAAAGGAAGATGGTACAGTTATCTTTTTGGTTATTGATGGAAGAAAGATTACTGCCCCTGGAGCAAGTTTATATGATGTTCAACAAATCATGTTAGATAGAGGTGCTATTAATGCAGGTGCTCTCGATGGTGGATATTCATCTACAATGTATTATAAAGGAGATGTAATAAATTCTCCAAATGCATGGGATGGAGAGCGATCTGTTGCTACGGCATTCTATGTTGAATAAAGTGCATTAAAGAAAATATAGTCCATGATGTAATACCTATTTTACGTTAGGTAGTATGTTTATCCAATATTCGAGCGGGATGTTAACATAATGAATTATTATTTTTTTGAATACGCTTAAGGTACAATAAAAATATAACTTCTTATCGAATCTTAAATTAAGGTTAACATCCTATATAGAGAAGTGAAGAGAAGAATAGGAAGTATTTTTAGGAGAGGAATAAGTTATGAAGAACCTGGTAAGAATAATTGCATGGACACTTATAGCATTGGTAATTCAGCAAAGTATATTTTTATATGTAGAAAAAGTATACCTAGCTTCAGATGTTAAGATAGAAGCCGAGAAAGTAGAAGATCAAGAAGCTCCAAAAACAAATAATGAAAATGAAATTAATATAAAAGATGGAGTAAATCAGGTTTCAGTATCATCGGACGGAAGATTTGTGGCATATTTGGAAGATAACAAGCTTAAGGTGTTAGATAGTAATGATAATAGCGAAAAAGAATTTCAAAGTGATGATAATGGAGAAGTGGTATTTTATAAATGGCTGACAAATGAAAACAGCATAATTGTCATTCAAAAAGTACAGACAAATGACAGTTCTTATTTTGAGCCAGTATCATTTAATGCAAAAAAAGGTGAAACAAGACAGTTGACAGATTTTAATTATAATGAATTAAAAATAAACATAGTAAATAAAAATGATAATATTGATGATGTAATATTTTCTACTGCAACCCATACTCTTTATATAAAAGTGAAAAAGGCAAATGGAAAGAGCGATTTATATTATGCAAATATAATGAATGAATTGGAAAAAGTAAGATCAAACAAGGAAATAGGAAATGTGGTAGTACCAACAACAAGTACAAATGCAGTAATGGAAATGGGAAATGGTGCAACTATATTAAATGGCCCAGATATAGAAATACCTAATGTTCAAATTACGAGGGTATTAGGCAGCGATGTTAATGATAATGTATATTTTGGTGAAGAGGTAAGTGGCAAAATAACTAAAATATATTATAAAGTATTAAATGATGAAAAATCTCAATGGCATACATTAACGCTACAAAGTCCAGTAGCAAAAGAAGATATAATAATCGATTATTCAGGAGATGTTTACATAAATGATAAAACTTCAAATAGTGTTTCAGAGCTTATAGGTAAAAAGACCATTAAGTATGAAGGTGAATTATTGCAGTCATATTCTAAAGGTATTATATCTAAAAGCGGAAATAAACTGATAAAGAATGAAGTTGCAGAAAATAGAATATCAATTAATAATTAAAAGATTAAACTTTTATAATTAAATAGAAATCCTATATATACATATTTATTCTAAGAAACTCTAGCATGGTTTTAGGAATAAATATGTATTTTTTTCAAAAATTTAAAATATGTGATATAATTATTTGGTAGTTATGCAAACGTGAACAAAAGAAGCAATTTTTATAAAATTAAATATGATGATTGTAAGAAAGGATGATGTTGTATAGTGCTTATAAGGAAAAATATATTGAAGCTTGCAATACCAATAATGGTAGAGCAGACTTTTGTTATGCTGTTAGGAGTGTGCAATACCATGATGGCAGGACATATTGGAAAGGAAGCAGTTTCAGCTATTGGAATGGTTGACTCAATAAATAATTTATTTATTGCTTTTTTTGCAGCTTTATCAGTTGGAGCAACTGTAGTTGTCGCACAAGAAATTGGACAAGGCTATACTAAAAGAGCTAATGAAACTGCAAAACAGGCTATAGTATCAGGAATTATAGTTTCAGGAACTATAACATTATTTTTATGGATTTTCCGTGTTCCAGTGATAAATTTCCTTTATGGGTCTGCAGAAGAATTGGTAAAATCAGATGCAAAATTATATATAGAATTTACATTGTTAACTTATCCACTTATAGCACTTGATCAAATTGCTAATGGGATACTTAGAGGAACTGGAGATACTAAAACACCGATGTACATCTCTATGTTTATGAATATAGTGAATATAATTTTAGGATATACATTGATATATGGAGTAGATTTCTTACATATACCTCCATTTGGAATAATGGGAGCTGCTATGGCCATAGCTATTGCTAGGACAATAGGTGCAATAGTTATAGTAATAGTTTTAATTAGAGGAAGCAAAAATATAAAAATTGATAAAATATATCCTTTTAAATTTAATTTGAAAATACAAAAGGATATATTCAATATAGGCATACCAGCAGGAATGGAACAGGTGATTTTTCAAATGGGCAAGTTACTTGTACAAGTATTTATAGTTACGATGGGAACAGCATCTATTGCAGCTAATGCTATTACAATGTCAATAACACAAATAATAAATGTTCCAGGAAATGCACTTTGTTTAGCTGCAACTACTTTAGTTGGACAGTATGTTGGAAGAAATGATATTAAAGGAGCAAAAAGTACTTTATTTTATTTGGCAAAGTTTACGACTGTATGTCTGGTAACTGTAGGAATTATATTTGTTCCCATTTCCGGATGGGTAGCGGGTTTTTACACTAGTGATCCAGAAGTAATCAGACTTACATCAATCCTGCTTGCAAGCAATAGTATAGCACTTTTATTTTGGGGGAGCTCGTTTGTAGTTTCAGCAGGGCTTAAAGGAGCAGGAGATACTAGATATACTATGCTCACTGCATTTATAGGTATGTGGATATTTAGAATATGTTTAGGTTATGTTTTAGGAATAGTACTCAAAGTTGGAATTCTTGGAATATGGATTGCAATGTATACAGATTGGTTTGTTCGTGGAACAATGTATTTGATTAGACTTAGGGGAACTAAATGGCTTAAACATAAGCTTACATAAGTAGTAATAAATAAATTTATATATTATAATAATATTTATGTAAATTTAAGTTATAATGTTGATAAAAATGTATTATAATAAAGAAAGTAAGAAAAGATATATTATAAAATGCAAAAATATTGCAAAAAACAAAGTTAATTAAGGAATAAAATATAAAAAAATAACACAATCTATAAAGATATATGAATGATATGTAGGGGAAAAGGGGCAGTGATTTATGGATAAAAATAAGAAATTTAAATTGATTGGCGCTGGTTTAGGCGTTGGAACAATGGCGGCCTTAAGTAGTGTAATAGCCGTAGTTGCACATAAAAAGTTTAAAGAAAATAAGGAACAAAATCTTTTAGAAAATAATGAATATATTACAGGTAATGTTAGAAAATTTGGAACATTATATTTAGACGATGAAAAGATGAAAAATCCAGTGGATTTTTTAGAGTTTAGTGATATTCCAGAATATAATGGTCAAAAAATAGAAATAGGAAATACAGAGAAAAATGATGAAAATAAATTGTCATGGGTAGAAATAAATTATAATGGGAAAAAACTTTTAATATGCGATAGAAATATAATCAAAGGAATTTCATGGAACGAATTAAATGAGCAAAATTTGATTTTTGGTAAAGTAGTAATGATAGAAGATAAGAAATATATTTTAAGACTGCTATCTGGTTATAGTGAAAAGAAAAATCATAAAGCTAATGAATGGGATAAGTATATAGTAAATACTAATAAAATTAGTGGATTACCTAAAATTAGTGCTATCGATGCAGATATAAATTCAAAACAGGATAGTGAGAAAAAATTAAATGGAGAAAATAATAAGCTTTGGCATTGGTATAAATTTTCCAGCTTCACACAAAGTGAAGAATTGCAAAGTGAAAAGTTTTGTATAATAAGAGGATTTTATGCTACAATATATTCAAGTCAATCCATTAAAGAGTTAAGATATGAAACAGTAGGTTATAGACCAGTTTTAGAGTTAGTAGAATAATAAATTAGAAAGCGTATAGATAATTTTAAGAATTATTTATACGCTTTAATTTTTACAAAGCTAAAATTATGACAAATTGGATAACGAAAAAAATAAATATAAAACTTGACAAAAGTGGTTATGTATAATATTATTTAATTGAAAATGATTATCATAATTAATTAAACAATAAAGGAGCGATAAAAAATGAAAATAGTATATTGGTCAGGAACAGGAAATACAGAAAAAATGGCTCAGTTGATTGGACAAGGGATAACTGAAAATGGAAAAGAAGTTGAGGTTATAAATGTTTCTAATGTAAATATAAGCGCATTATTAGATGAAGAGATTCTTATTTTAGGCTGTCCAGCAATGGGGGATGAAGTACTAGAAGAAGGAGAGTTTGAACCTTTCATAGAAGAAATTTCAACTAAGATATCAGGAAAAAAAGTTGCACTATTTGGTTCTTATGGCTGGGGAGATGGACAATGGATGAGAGAATTTGAAGAAAGAATGACAGGCTATGGATGTACTATAATAGATGAGCCATTAATAGTTCAAGGTGAACCAGATGAAATTGCACAGGAGTGTATAAATTTTGGTAAGAAAATAGCTGATATATAAATTAGTTTGGTGGTGACGTGACATGAAATATCTAGATTTTTATAAAAGATTGGAATCTATGAAAAATAAAGAGTATATAGAAAATTTTTTAGTATATAATTCATCATTAGTAATTGCCGGAGTAAAACCAGCTGTAACAGTAAATTTGAAGAAAAACAACATAAGGTTATATGAGAGTTGGAATATATTCGGAAAACTTTTTCTAGAAAATTTAAATTTAAAGTTTATAGAATTAAGAGAAAATGATAGTTCTATAATAATTATGATTTATGATGAAAGAATATTAGAAAAAGAATTAAGTCAAAAAGCTTATATGGAGTTTTTAAATGGCATAGGTTATCCTTCGAAAGTAAAAGTTGATGAATATATAAATACATTAAAGTTTAGATATGACCAATATCACTGTCCCCATGAACTAGGATTATTTCTAGGAATACCTTTTGATGATGTTAAAGATTTTATGGAATGTACTACCAAAAAATGTCTATTGTGTGGATACTGGAAAGTATACAATGATAGTAAAAATGCAAAAATAATCTTCAACACTTATGATAAAGTTAAAGAATACACCATAAAAAACATGCTTCAAGGATACTTATCGCATGACCTCGCTTTAAGTATAAAAACCTCATTCTATATGAACGCTATCTAATATTTTAGATAAAAAAATTATTATGAAGTTAAAATAGAAAATATTCTTGGCAGCACACACTACTATAAATAAAAGTAATTAACCACCATAGTCATATTATTTATTGATCACATACCATTAAATAATATGTTATAATTAACCGTGGAAAATATATCTAATGCTCACACATCATTAAAGATGTTTTCCATGAAATACGAACAAATTATTTCTTACAACTATTAATTAGAATAATCATGTACATTCCATGAAATTTATATAAGACCCATAAGGTTAGTACACAACCTTATGGGTCTATAATTTTTGGAAATTTGTACTATAACATATGTATTAAGAACTATATCCAAATCATTGTTATTATAATTATTTTTTACAATTATAATGAATTAAAGTATAATCTATGTTGTGATGCGTCATAAATATTTAAGATAAGGATATTTTTGAGTGCAAGAGCAAAAGATATAAAAAACATTCTCTTTATACCAGAAATTTTTAACAGTAAATAGAATAAATAAAAAAAAATATTTGGGTATTGAGATTTGCAGAATAGAATGTGAGGTGAAATTTATGCTATTTAATAAACTTTTTGAGATAGATAAAGTAAGCGATTCTATAGGAAATATCAATTTTAGAGAAGCGGTTAGAGGGATTATTATAAAGGATAAAAAAATTTTAATGGTACATTCTAAAAATCAAGATTACAAATTTCCAGGTGGAGGAATAAAAAAAGATGAAGGACATATGAATGCATTAATGAGAGAAATAGAAGAAGAGACAGGTTATATATGCAGCAAAATTAATGAGCAGGTTGGAATTGTAATTGAGAGAAGTAAGGATAGATATGTTAATAATAGAGTTTTTAAAATGACATCTTACTACTATTTTGCTGAGGTGCTAAATAAAAAGAGAAGTCAAAAATTAGATCTTTATGAAGCGGAATTAGAATTCAAACCAGAATGGGTTACATTAGAAGAAGCTATTGATAATAATGAGAAAATAATATCAGCAGGAATTGAACCAATTGCAAATTGGATTTTTAGAGAAACCTATGTGTTAAAGAAAATTAAAAAGAACATTAGTGAAATTCATTAAATAGAGAAGAAATTATAAATTTAAAAAGTATACAAATACAGGGTTTCTAATATGTTTTAGAGATAATATATACAAGTGGAAATTTCTTGGATTTTCTCTAAAACGAGAGTTTCCCTTGTTTTTATGTAAGAGTTACTTAAGCGGAAGAAGGATATTTTATGTTCATAAGAAGAGATGTATTAAAATTGGCAGTACCAATAATAGTGGAGCAGACTTTTGTTATGCTGCTTGGGACATGCAATACAATGATGGCGGGACATATTGGTGAACAAGCTGTTTCAGCAATTGGAATGGTTGATTCTATAAATAATATGTTCATATCATTCTTTGCAGCATTATCAGTTGGAGCAACAGTAGTAGTTGCACAACAGATTGGACAAAGTAAACCCAAAAGGGCAAATGAGACTGCAAAGCAGGCTATTATATCAGGTGTATTGGTATCTTCTGTGATAACATTGCTTTTATGGATCTTTAGATTACAGTTAATTAATGTATTATATGGATCAGCAGAAGAATTAGTTAAAACAGATGCAAAACTATATCTAGAATTTACTTTACTCACATATCCATTTATTGCTATTGAACAAATTGCAAATGGAATATTAAGAGGGTGTGGAGATACAAAAACTCCTATGAAAATAACTATGTTTATGAATGGTATAAATATAGTTTTAGGATATGTACTGATATTTGGAATTGATGCAATTTATATCCCTTCCTTTGGAATAAGTGGTGCAGCAATTGCAATTGCCATTGCAAGGCTTATTGGAACTTTTGTTATAGTGTTTGTTTTATTTAGAGGAAGCAAGATTATAAAAATTAAAAACATTATTCCTTTTAAATTTGACTTTGATTTGCAAAAAAGTATATTTAATATAGGAATACCAGCTGGTATGGAACAAGTTATTTTTAATGCAGGAAAATTAATAGTACAAATGTTTATAGTGACAATGGGGACAGCCTCTATTGCTGCTAATGCTATTTCATCATCAGTTGCAATAATGGTTAATGTTCCAGGAAATGCACTTTGTTTAGCGGCTACTGCATTAGTTGGACAATATGTAGGGAGAAATGATATAAAGGGAGCAAAGAATACCTTAATTTATCTAACTAAGTTTGGTACCTTTTGTTTGGTAACATTGGGGCTAATTTTTATACCTATAGCTGGATGGATTGCATCATTATATACAAATATTCCAGAAGTTATAGAGATTTCTAAGACACTAATTAGAAGCAATAGTATTGCTTTACTTGCATGGGGATTATCATTTATACTTTCATCTGGACTTAAGGGCGCAGGAGATACTAGATTTACAATGCTAACTGCATTCATTGGGATGTGGATTTTTAGAATATTTATGGGCTATCTTTTAGGTGTGATTTTAAAAATAGGAGTATTAGGTATTTGGATAGCAATGTATATAGATTGGATTGTAAGAGGAACTATGTATTGTATTAGGCTTAGTGGGACTAAATGGCTTAAACATAGATTGTCAGATTAATGCAAAAAATTATAAAGTATATATAAGAAAATGTTTACAAGTAAAAATAAAAGAGTTATAATAAAAATGAAATGGGTAAAAAAGTAAGATAAAAGTTTGCCTTAAATTATTAGGGTAACTTTAAGAATATCTTTGAAATTACTCATTAATCTCTCTTTACATAATAGGATTGAACTCCAGTGATGGAGTTCTTTTTTTGTTTAAAAAGATAGTATTAATGTATATATAAACTGACAAAGTGAAAAATTATATATGTAAACATAAATGTTACAAAGGAGAAATATATGAAAGTGAGATTAGGTTATGTGGCAGTATCCATGAGATTAGGGAAAAAGGTTACCAGCTCAAGTACAGTTACTTTTGCTAACTACAAAAAAATAATATCTGAAAAAAATAGATTAGATAAGCTTAAAGGGATTACTGTATCAAATTTAAATGATTTAGAAATAATACTTAAATATAACATAAAGAATAATATACATTTTTATAGAATAACTTCTGCTTTAATTCCGTTAGAGACACATCCGGAAGTAGGATACTGGGGACAAAGAGAAATTTTTAAAAAGGATTTTGAGTATTTAGGAAAAATAATCAACGAAAATAATATGAGAGTTGACACTCATCCTGATCAATTTAACGTGTTAAATAGCACTAATATTGAGGTCGTTCAAAATACTATAAAAAATTTAATGAGTCAGGCTGCATGGTTTGAAGATCTAAATTATAGTACAGGAAAAATGGTACTGCATGTTGGTGGAGCGACAGGAGGAAAAGATGAGGGGATTAAGAGATTTATATATAATTTTAAGATTGTCCCAAAGGAAGTAACATCAAAATTAATAATAGAAAATGATGATAAAATGTATACAGCAAAAGAAGTATTAGAATTATGTAAGACTTTGGAAATTCCAATGGTGTTAGATGTACATCATCACAACTGCAATAATAATGGTGAAAAAATAGAGGAATTATTAGAAGAAATTTTTAATACGTGGAATAAGGAAAAATTAAATCCAAAAATACATTTTTCCACGCCTAAGGATCATGAAAAGGACAGAAAACATGCTGACTACATAAATTCAAAAGATTTTGTTGAGTTTTTAGAAAAAGCTAAAATTTTAGATAGAGATTTTGATGTAATGCTAGAATGCAAGCAAAAGGATGAAGCGTTATATTTATTAACAAAGGAGATTAAGGCTATAAGACCAGAATATAAATGGATTGATCAGAGTAGTTTTGAAGTCTAATAATAATTTATAAGTAACAGTTATCTAATATAGGACATAATAAAAAAATGTTAGATAATTGTTATTTTTTCTTAATATATTAAATTATAGTTTTGAAAAAAATTCTGTTATATAATATAAATATGTTTATTTTATATAGCTCATAGATAATATTTATATGCATGAAAATTCATAAAGGAAAGAAGGTATTTGTTGATGAAGAAATTTATTAGGAATTTATTATTAGTATTAATGATAATATCAGCAATAGGTGGACAACCTGTATTCGCAGCAGATTATGATTTAAATACATATGTATATAATCATTTAGAAAATTGGGATACAGAATTTAATCTTGATTATAATAATAGTGATATACTTGATGTAGTTCGAAATATTGCTGAAAAGGATGATTATTTGAGTTTATCTCTAAAGGAATTGGTTTTTAATAAAAATACTGATGAATTATACATAACATATAAAACAACTAAGAGTGAAGAAGAGTATATCAATACGGAATTGAATAAAGTAATTAAATCTATAATAACAGATAATATGACTGACGTTGATAAAGTTAAAAAAATAAATGACTATTTAGTAAATAGGCTTGATTATGATTATGGTCTTACATCTGATACAGCATATACAGCATTAACAACAGGTAAAACTACATGTGAAGGTTATGCATTAACGGCTTATAAGATGCTTGAGTTAGCAGGAATTGAAAATAGGATTGTTGTTGGAAAAATAAATGGAGTCGGACACGGATGGAATTTGGTTAAGATTAATAATAAGTGGTACCAGCTAGACATAACAAACAATGATGCAACAAATTCAGATAAGTATTTCTTAACCTCTGATGATGTGCTTAAGAAAGATGGATTTACTTGGAATAGCGATGAATACCCAGCATGTACTGAAAAATATTATGAAGTAAATAATAATTCAAATCTTAGCACCAGTAATTTAACAACAGGAAATATTAATCAGGAAGCTTCAAGTGGATATAGATCAAATATAGACGGAAATTGGAAGTTTGCTAATGGTTCATGGTATTTTGTAAAAAATACAGGAAATTATGCAATAGGATGGAATATCATTGATAGTAATTGGTATTACCTGGGAAATGATAGGGCAATGCAAACAGGTTGGATATATTCCAGTGGAAAATGGTATTATTGCTATCCTGGTAGTGGAGCAATGGCAGTAAATTCTATAATTGATGGATATAAAGTTGATTCCAGTGGAGCATGGATATAATAAATTTACAATTATGTAATTATATGTGAATTTTAAGTTCTATAAGTATATTGACAGAAGCGGAGTTTTTGAATATAATTTTATTAATTTAATATATAACGTGATTAGATTTATAAGTTTATTTTTAATCATGATATTTTCAATAAAAGCAATGAAAAGAATAAGTAGGAATTAGATAAGGCATGTGTAGCATGTCTAAACCAAACAGAAAGTTACCGGGTGATGAGAGGTGCATGGAAACTAATTTTGAATACATCTTAGAGCTTCAAGCTGAAAAAGAGTTGTCTTGAGTAGGTGATGACGGAACCCTGCACCCGTTATAGTGCTAAAGTATAACCAAGTTTTTGGCGTACTTGAAGAGGTTAATCGTGTGAGCGGTTAATGAATTTAAGGTGGTAACACGAGAGATATACTCTTGTCCTTTATTATGTAGAGGGCAAGAGTTTTTTTATTGCATATTGAATTTTATATAGGTTATTTATATTAAAAATATGTAAGGAGTTAAAAGAAATGAGAAGAACTATCGAAGAACAAATTAGAATCATAACGAAAGGAGCAGCCGATGTAATCAGTATAGAAGAATTAAAAGAAAAACTTATTAAGTCGGAGAAGGAAAATAAGCCATTGATTATTAAACTAGGATTAGATCCAACAGCGCCAGATATTCATTTGGGTCATGCTGTTGTACTTAGAAAAATTAAGCAGATGCAGGACTTGGGTCATAAGGCAGTAATAGTAATTGGAGATTTTACAGGCAAAATCGGAGATCCAACTGGTAAATCTAAAACTAGAAAGCCACTTACAAAGGAACAAGTAATGGAAAATGCTTTGACGTATGAAAAACAGATTTTTAAAATATTAGATAAGGAGAAAACCGAAATAAGATTTAATAGCGAATGGCTGTCAAAATTAAATTTTGAAGATGTACTAAAATTGGCAGCAACTACTACTGTGGCTAGAATGTTAGAAAGAGATGATTTTAAAAATCGTTATAATAACAATATAGCAATTGGAATTCATGAATTTTTCTATCCGCTCATGCAGGGGTATGATTCAGTAGCATTAAAAGCTGATGTAGAATTAGGAGGAACAGATCAAACGTTTAATATTTTAATGGGAAGATCACTTCAAAAAAATGAAGGAATTGAGCAGCAAATCGCTATATTTATGCCAATCTTAGAAGGCTTAGATGGCATAGAAAAAATGAGTAAAAGTCTAGGAAATTATATTGGTATAGAAGATGATGCTAGAGTAATGTTTAAGAAGGTAATGGAGATTTCTGATAATCTTATAATAAAATATTTTAAATTAGCTACGGATGAGCATCCTGATAGAATTGAAAAAGTTAAGGAAAGACTAGAGAAGGGAGAAAATCCAAGAGACGTTAAGCTTGAATTAGCCAAAACTATCACCAGATTATATCATACAGAAGGGGAAACTCAATTAGCAATTGAATATTTTGAAAATATATTTAGGAATGGTAATTTACCAGATATGGTCCCTGAAATAATGATACCAGAAGAGTGCAAAAAATTAAAAGAAATAGGTAAACTTCTTGTTAAAGAAAAAATTATACCATCAGCAAATGAATTTAAAAGAATTGCAAATCAAGGCGGAGTATATATAAATAAAGAAAAGATAACTGACTTTGAAAATTCGGTTATTACAAGCGGTGATATAGTCAAAATCGGTAAAAAGAAGTTTGTAAAGATAATTAAATAATATCATTCACAATCATGATATTATTTAATTAATTTTAAACAATTAATAAAAAGGCTGTTTTATATAAATATTTAGAACAGCCTTCATGTCATAAGTTTTATGTAAATAAACTCATTAGGAACAAATTAAAATTTATATTATTTTCGTATATATTTTAGCTTATTCTTCAGGTTGGTTATGTTTATAATTCTCATACCAATTATTAATTAGTACTTTGCAGGAAGCAGCAATAGGGACTGCAATTAACATTCCAAGTAATCCGCCTACATTGCCGCCAATTAAAATTGCTAGTATTATAAAGACAGCATGTAAACCAACACTGTCACCAACAATCTTAGGTGCTAAAATATGGCCGTCAAACTGTTGAACAATTACCATAGCAATAATAGCATATAAGATCCTAATTGGTGTTCCACTAAGCAATCCCATGACTGCTGCAAGGACGGTTCCAACAATCGGACCAACGTATGGAATCATATTGGAGATACCTGCAATAATACCAATAACAAAAGCATAATCTATACCAGCAATTGAAAGGGCTATAGCTGATAAAATTCCTACGAAAAATGCTTCTAATAATTGTCCTTTTATATATTTAGCGAAAGATTCATGAATAACTCTAAAAACATAAGTTATCTTATTTCCAACATTGCTATTTCTAAATATTAAGTAATAAAATTTATACCATAAGCCGAAAAAGTATTCAGAGTCTTTCAATAAATATATGCTAATTACAAGTGCAATAAAAAATGTTGCAACACTAGTTCCGATAGACATTGCATAAGAGGTCATATTTCCAATATTATCTTTAACATATTCTTGTAAATAAATAATTCCATTTATGATGTATGGTTCAACACTATCTATAAATGGGTTATTAATTTTATCTAGGGTTTCTTTAATCGACGTTGTTGAAAAAGAAGTACTGCTAACATATGAGGAAATATGCTGTGTCATATTTGATATAGTTGTATTATTTGAAATTTGCCCACCAATCATATAATAAATTCCAGATATTAATCCTAAAAAGATGCCTATTATCAAAAGATATGCGCAGATAATAGATAAAATACGCCTTGGTGATGCCTTATGGATTCTATACAATTTATTTTTTTCTAAAAAATTCTCGATACCTTTAGTTATTGGATATAAAAGATAAGCAATTATTATACCTATAATTAATGGTTTAATTAAATCTAGAACGGTCCCTAGAATATCAAATATAGTCTTGAATATTGTGCCTACATTTGATATGACTAAAAATGCGACATATATTACGACCGTAGTAATAGCAATATATATAGAGTACTTAAGTAGTTTTTTATCAAATTCAATTTTCATAAAGTGATTTTTATCTCCTTGTTAGGTATTATTTTTACTGTTATAGATTTGAAATTTATTGTAAGTATCTAAATTTAGTGGTAACAGTAATTCATATATAATTGCTTACATTATAACATATTATAAATTATATATCGATTCATATACGCTTAAGGCTAAGTTCAAAGTTAGGCATCTAAATAGCTATAATTGATAAGTTTTTGTTAAAACATTTTTTAAAACTTTCATTCATTTCTATAGGCAAGCTGTCTTTCATATACTTTGCGCTGCTTTTAGAAAGAGCTATTTTAAAAGAATCTTTTTCATTTCTAATAATGACTTCAGCTAAACTGTTGTAAAAATATTTATCAATTTTATGAGCAAGACATAAAAGAACAGAAAGTTTCTTGCATATCATGATATCATCCTTATTAAGCAATTCTCTATATTCATCAGCTAATTTATAATCGAATTTACCGCTTAGAGCAATTGTATATCCAACCATCAATATTTCTTTATGAGTAAGTCCAGATATTAAAGAATTAATTGTAATATAAAAACTGTGCTTGTAAGAATGCTTTACAGATATAGTAACGCCTAAATCATGTAATTTTGCAGAAACATCAAGTAATTTACGCTCTAACTTTAAGTGTTTTACATTACGATCCTCTAGGTAATTAAAAAGAACTTGGGATAGATCACTAATTTTTCTAGCGTGAACAATATTTAAATCATTATTAGTTAAAATGTTATTTAAAGAAAAATCCAAGATATCAATATTTTCTATGTCTTTACCTAAAAGTTTTTCATATAGAACACCTTCACGAATTCCATATTGGCTAATTTTTAAAATTGGGCAGCTACAATAATTCATAAGCATTACTAGGGCAGAAAAAGGTGAAGTAAATAAAGGAAAAATTGTCTTCAACGCCCACCCATTTGGCTATGACTGGGATGAGAAAAATAGCATGTACATTATTAACGAAGCTGCAAGTAAAACGATTCAATACATTTATCATTTGTGTATCACCCATGGTTATGGTTCTCGAAGAATTGCCTTAGAATTATCACGTCTTGGTATTATGGGAATCAATAACCGCCCACTTTCTACTTGTACCGTATCACGTATCCTCAGTAAGGAAATGTATCATGGACAGCATCATCTTTTTAAACAAAAAACCCGCAAAACCAGCCAGAATACCCGAGAAATTAAAAATAATCCACCTGAGCTTTGGATTCCCATCAAAATAC
>JAEZKY010000174.1 GCA_023435985.1 Bacillota bacterium
CTAGTGTTCTAGACATAAAAGAATTTTCTAGAATTGAAACTGAAAAGCTATGGCCTGAAGTACTTAGATTTGAAAATCCTCATACTTATTATGTTGATCTATCTCAAAATCTATGGTCTTTAAAACATTCTCTGCTTCATAAATATACAGATTCGTATGAAACTCAAGATTAAGCATAATAATAGAGATTAGAATACAATATATTCTAATCTCTATCTTTTTAGTAATTAATATTATTGCTATTTTCATTATCATATATAGACAAATCTATAAAATCATAATCTTCCTTTACAATATCCCTAAAATTCACATTGCTTGACTCTGTACATTCATGAAAAATGCACTTTTCACCACCATGCTCCCCTAATTCACTTGATAATATTGGACATTCATCATAGCATTCAACCTTTTCTCTTGCTGTTGACCAAAATGGACACTTACTCATACCCCCGCCCCTTTTCTTATCCTAATAAAATTTAATATTCTTTAATTCTCAATTCTGTAATTTTTGCTTTTATTATATTACATATACTAGAAAAAGTAAAGATTTTCAATAATCTTTGTATATTTTAGTCAAAAAAGAAAAAAAGCCACTTATTTTTAAGTGACTTTTTTGTATATCATTAAAATATTATTATTTATTCTTATTTACAGAAATATCTATAACTTCATTTTGGAACGCTTTAAGTAATGCTTTTTCCAAAACTTTTTCCTTATCAAAGTTTGCTATATCCTTACATACTGCAAAAACTTTATTCTTTTCACCATTAACATTTTGATATGTTAAAGTTACATTAGGTTTATCATATTCAACATTTAATATTTTTAATCCCCATGATATTTGAGCAAAATCTCCATCAACACTTAAGTGTGTTAATTCCTTCAACTTAGCATTATCTTGAGTTGGGTCATTGACAATTATTAACTCATCTCCAACTTTATATTTTCCCATAAAATACGCCTCCTTAATAATTCCATCTTAATATTTTCGTCATAGGCTATAGCTAAAGTCTTTAAAAAATTATTATTATTCCTAATTGAATAGCATATGCTAGAGAATGTTAATTTATTAACATTCTTCTTAATATTATTTTAGCAGACTTTTCTTTATTATACAATATTTTTTTTAAATTTAACATAATAACTATAGAATTCAACTTTTATTACTAGAACTCTTGTATATGACTTATTATTATAAATATTATTTAACAATTTATTCGGTAAACAATTTTTCTTATAATTATTAACTTAAATACAGTTTCTTAATCAACAATTATTATTTATAAATAATATAAATTAATGCAATTGATATTAATTTATATTTATGTTATAATTTCTACATAAAATTCTTATAAGTGAGGTATGAAAGATGGACCATATAGCTTCTATTTTTAAACAAAAAAAGCTAAAATTAACTCCCCAGAGGCTTGCAGTGTATAATTATTTAATCAATACAACTTCGCATCCATCTGCTGATGTTATTTATACAGACATTCATATTCAATATCCAACTATGAGTTTAGCTACAGTTTATAAAGCACTAAAAACATTAGCTGATGTTGGATTAATTCAAGAAATAAATGTTGGCGAAGGTAACTTTAGATATGACGGAAACTCTTCTCCACATCCACATTTACAATGTCTTGGTTGTGGCAGAGTTGATGATTTCAAGGATTTTTCTCTTGATAATCTTAACTCTATGGCTAAAGAGCATACTGATTATCAGATCATTTCAAATAAGGTTTATTTTTATGGTTACTGTACTAATTGCCAATAAATCTTGCAATCTTACTATAGCTTTAAATAAATGTATTTTTAAATATATTTTCTTAAAGCTATAGTCTTTTTTTGTTCTGTCATTTCTATAAGATTAATATGTGCCCAATAATTAACATATAATTTATTGAGGTGATACATAATGAAAATTCAGATATTAAGAAAAAAGCTTTTAGCTAGTACACTATTTTATATAGCGTTGCTCATTTTGATTATAGCCATTATTTACTTTATTTTAAGTAAATTTAAAACTCTGCAAACTATATCCCCTATAAATACTTCTCATAATACACAATGTGATTTAACAGGTGATGGATTAAAAGATACTTTAGAAATATTAAATTCTCAAAATAAAATTGATTTTTCTATCGATTGTTCTGATAATATTTACTATCTTTCAGCTTCTGTACCTGATAAAACACTTTTTACTACTAATAATAATTTAGAGCCTAAAGTGTTTCTAAATGATATTTCTAGAGATAATATTCCTGAAATTATACTTATGGGTTCTAAAAATAATAAATATATGAATTATGTATATCATTGGAATAAAAAAAATTTTGATCTAGTTTACTCAAGTGAAAATAATATATTTGGCATATTGGATTGCAAAAATTCACGAACTCCTAAATGTTATTCACTATCATCCTCCAAAGGACTTTCTTCACTAGATAGTTTTATGCTTATTAATGATTCACCTTTAAATTCTAAAGAAGCTAATACTACCATACCTTCATTAGATTCTGTAACAAATTTTATAAATTTAATTGAACTTCCTTATGTGCTTGATGACCTCCCTGATATTTTTACAACATCTATAGACAAAGAAAATTTATCGTTACTTTGGAATTTAGATAAAGACAATTATTACTATACTTTTCAAAATGCTTTTTTCTATGATTATAGATGGAATGAATCTGGAGAACCTTCTGCAATAAGATGGAGACTATCATTTGAAAAAAGCAATTCCAAAGGTACCAATAATAAAAGCGAGTTAATATTCTTAATAGATCTTGTAAAGGACGGTTCATCCTATAAAATTAATGCTATACAAAAAGCAAAATAAAAATATAAAGGCCGCATTATGCGGCCTAAAGGGGGATGAGGGGTTACTTAATGAAGTAAAAAATACGCTCCATTAAGCATGTAAGAGAATTTTTTCTCTATTACATTAATATTATTTACATTTTTTTCTTTTTTATACACAGTTTCATGAATAATTTGATTTCTAAACATCCTTAAGTTCTCCACGTTTATATGCTTCAATGATTTTATCAATTAATTTTATTCTATCAGGGTGAACATAATTTCTCAATGCCATTAAAAATTCTAAATTTACATCATTATCTTTAATATTTTTAATGCTGCTGACATTCTTTTTATTATTCTTATCTGTGCTCGAATTATCAGTACTTTTTGATGTCATATTACTCATATTGTTCATATTGCTCACATTATGATTACCGTTTGAAGACATATTCTTATTGCTATTGCTATCACTACCATGATTGTTCATATTCCCTTGAAATAAATTATTATCTAAATTTAGTCCCATCATTTGAGCTATTGAGTTCAAATTCCCTAAATTAAATCCATTTGTATTCATTGAAGCCAACATATTTCCAATATTATTCATATCAAAATTTCCGCCTAATAATCCCATAAGCTGCATTGGATCTATACCAAAGGGTACATTTCTATTACTAGTATTGGTATTAGTATCATTTATTACTGGATCCTGTTCTCTATGTTTATGCTTAGCCATTTTTTAATCCTTTCAATATAATTGCCTCTCTTTAATATATGTATATATTAATAAAAACGTTTATGATTTTTGACATTTTTTTAGAGGGCTATAATGCCCTCTATCCACTATCCTAGCAGCAAGATCCTTGGTAATTTCCATCACCGAAAATGCCTGAAAAACATCCACCACATAATATGAATAGTAAAATAATCAAATATGATTTATTACAATTTAATAATCCTGATCCACATGCTATTAATAGAAATATAATTGGTGTGCAGCCGTTTCCGCCTCCAAATAGACCACCAGAATAATTAGATCCCGAATTACAGCAGCAACACTCTTGATGATGGCTATGGTGTTTTTTCCCACAGCAACATTTCTTCTTAGACATATTTATCTCTCCTTCCTAAAAATTCTGAATTTTAACAACCAGTACCACAACCCAAATTATTAAAAGGATTTATTCCTCCACCAAAACCATTGAATCCACAACCATTAAATCCACCGACATTAAAGTTATTATTGCAAAGGAATAATATTACTAATATAAACAAGTATGGCGAACAATTACTTAATAAACCGCCATTTCCTTTATTGCAGCAACAGTCGCATTTTGGTTCACAGCAACATTCGCAGCAACAGTCACAGCATTTTGGCTCACAGCAGCAACAGTCGTTTCCGCCTCTTCTACCATAACCACCTCTGCCACAACCACAATAAAACAATATTAATAAAATCCAAATCCAGCTACCAAATCCACAACCGCCTGCAAATCCTGGTCCAAAACCTCCTATTCCTCCCGGAAAACCTCCTATTCCTGGTCCACCGAAGTTTGGTCCGCAACTACAACTGTTAGGTGTTGAATCACAACAATCGTCATCACATGAATTTAAACCGTTTAGGATATCATTCATCTCCATATTTATTCCTCCTTGGAAATATTTTTTCTTTTTTATACTATATATTATTCCTACTCAAAATATTTGACACTATTTTTTATTTCCATCAGTTTATAAATAATGATTTAATTATCGATAATGGATATAAAATTGAAAACAATATCTAAAAAACTAACCTCTTACAAACATAAGTTTGTAAGAGGTTAGTTTTTTCTTAGATATGAGCAAATCAATCTAAATCAGTTGCAAATTCCAGAAACAGATTATTAATAAGATCATCTTTTCCTTCTTTATTTAGAGATGAGAAGAAATATAATTTATCATTGTGACTTAATTTTAATGTTTCTATTATTACTTTTTCACTCTTTTTTAAATTATTTCTAGTAAGTTTATCACTCTTTGTTGCAACAACAATGACATCATATCCAAAATGTTTAATCCATTCATGCATCATTATATCATCATTTGTTGGCTTATGCCTTGAATCAACAAGTAATACAACTCTCTTTAATTGTTCTCTGCCATTTAAATACATCTCTACAGTCTTTCCCCAACTGTCTTTTTCTTCTTTTGATACTTTGGCATATCCGTATCCAGGTAAATCCACTAGATAAAAATCATCATTTATGAGAAAAAAATTGACTAATCGTGTTTTTCCTGGTGTTTGGCTTACCTTTGCCAATTTCTTTCTGTTTGTTAAAGAATTAATTAATGAACTCTTCCCAACATTTGATCTTCCAACAAAGGCAATTTCCACTCTATTATCTATTGGATATTGATTCTTTTTTACTGCCGAGGTAATAAACTCTGATTTTTTAATTCTCATTAGTATCCTCTCCAATTAGCGCATTTTTTAATACCTCATTTACTTCTTTAGCAGAAATAATATTTAAACTATTTCTAATTGAATTTGGTATCTTCTCTATATCTTTCTCATTTTCTTTTGGAATTATTATAGTGTCCACGCCTGCTCTAAATGCCGCCAATGATTTTTCTTTTAATCCGCCTATCGGAAGTACTCTTCCTGTTAATGTAACTTCTCCTGTCATTGCTACATTATGCTTCACCTTTTTTCCTGATAATGCTGATACCAATGCAGTCACCATTGTCACACCTGCAGAAGGTCCATCTTTAGAAACTGCTCCTTCAGGCGCATGAATATGGATATCCTTTTCCTTATAAAAAGTTTCATTTATTCCAAACTTATTTGCATTTGCCCTAACATAACTATAAGCTGTTTTAGCTGATTCTTGCATAACTTCTCCTAGCTTACCTGTCAGTTCTAATTTTCCAGAGCCTTTCATAACCATCGCTTCTATCGGAAGAGTATCTCCTCCATAAGCAGTCCATGCCATTCCAGTTACAACTCCAACCTTGTCCACTTTATCTATTTTATCAAAATCAAATATTTTCTTTCCTAAAAGCTCTTCAACTTCTTTACAGTCCACTTCAAGTTTTTCTTCATTAGATTTTAGCATTTCGGCCAATGCTTTTCTAATAAGTGACCCTAGCTTTCTCTCTAAGCCACGCACTCCAGACTCCCTTGTATATCCTTCTATTACTAATCTAATAGACTCGTCATCAATATTAATTTTATCTTTAGGTATATCAAGTTCTTTAAATATCTTAGGAATTAAATGATTCTTAGCTATATTGAATTTCTCATCATAAGTGTATCCTGATACTTCAATAATTTCCATTCTATCTAAAAGTGGTCTTGGTATGGTTTCTAAAGTATTTGCCGTTGCAATAAACATAACTTTAGATAAATCCATAGGCACTTCTAAATAGCTATCTCTAAATTCCTTATTTTGCTCACTATCTAATATCTCCAATAAAGCATCAGATGGATCGCCCTTATAATTTGAACTAATTTTATCTATCTCATCAAAAAGCATAAGTGGATTTAAGGATTTTGCATCTTTCATAGCATAAACTATTCTACCAGGAATTGCACCAACATACGTCTTCCTGTGCCCTCTAATTTCAGCTTCATCTTTCATTCCACCAAGGGATATCCTTGTATACTTTCTATTTATAGCAAGAGCTATTGATTTAGCTATTGATGTTTTTCCAACGCCCGGTGGACCAACTAAACATAATATAGGCCCTTTTTGAGATTTACTAAATTGCTTTACAGCTAAATACTCAATAATTCTATCTTTAACGTCCTCTAATCCATAATGTTCAGCATCTAAAACTTCTCTTGCTTTAACAACACTTATACTTTCCTTTGTATATTTTCCCCAAGGAATATCTAATACCCAATCTAAATATGCCTTAACAACATTACCTTCTGATGATGTCGCACTCATATTTTTAAGCCTAGATAGCTCATAGTTAACTTTATCTTTAACTTCCTTATTAAGTTTTAACTTCTTAATTCTTTCTTCATATTTTATTATTTCTTTTTTCTCATCATCATCTTCGCCAAGTTCCTCTTGAATTGCCTTTAATTGTTCTCTTAAGTAGAATTCCTTTTGTTCCTTTGCAACAGTATTTTTTACTTTGTTTGCAATTTTTCTTTGAATTTTAGCTATGGAAATTTCTATTTTTATTCTTTCTAATACCATTTCAGCTCTTTTAATCAAATTTATAGTTTCTAATATTTCTTGCTTTAATTTTTCATCTGTAATTGCATAAGAAGCTACCATATCTATAAACTGACTAGATTTTTCTGAAGACTCCATTAACTTAACAGCATCTCCATAACTATCCTCATTAAGTTTCAATAACCTTGCAAATTCTTTATTTAAATACTTTACATAAGCATCCAGTTCTTCATTTTCAGCTATCTCATCTTCTAATTTTTCTACTGAAACTTTTATATAATTTTCTTCTTCTTCTATATACTCAATTATTTTAGCTCTTTCTTTACCTTCAACAAGAACTCTAATTGTATTATCAGACATTTTAAGAATTTGTTTTATTTTACATATAGTTCCAATCGAATAAATCTCATCTTTTCCTGGTTCTTCTACTACCGAATCTTTTTGACCTGCAAGGAAAATCTCTTGCTCTTCTAGCATAGCTTGTTCAATAGCTGCCGTAGATTTTTCCCTTCCCACATCAAAATGTACAACTACATTAGGAAAAACAGTCAATCCTCTTAAAGGAATTAGCGGAATTGTATATAACTTTTTCATAATACTATTTCCCCCCATATCATAATCACATTATTTATTTTGACTTATCTAGTATACACATAATATCTAATTTTTTCAATGATTCTTCATATAAAAACTTTTAGTATTATGTCGCATTTTTACACGATCAGTTAAAACAAAATTTTTCTTCTTTAAAGGTATTATAATAAGTTCAAATTAAACTCGTATATTAATTTTTTAATAAAAAATGATTGTATTTAGTTTGTCTATTATAACATATATATATTAATTTTAAAAAGAAAAGGTGTAAAAAATATTAATGCACAATTCATCCTTTTATCATATTAATTATATAATTTAAAATTTAACTGCAAAAATTATACAATTACCTATTTTACTTATGAATTGCACATTAACATCATATGTACACAAAAATTTTTTTATTTAAATAAATATGTTAGCTTTTTACAATTTCATTTCCTTGTGCTGATAATATCTCTCTTTCATTTTTAACACTCTCATCTTCAATAGCAAACTTAAGTACTTCTCTAAAATTTGTGACTGGAATTATTTCAATTTCTCCAATTTCACTTAATGACTCTTCATAATTTTCTTGTGGTATAATAACTTTTTTGGCACCACCTTTAAATGCTGCAGATATTTTTGCTTTCACTCCACCTATAGCTTTTACTGAACCTAATATACTTATTTCACCTGTCATTGCAACAAATCTATTTACTTTTTGTTTAGTTATAGCGCTGTATATTGCTGTTGCAATGCTTATTCCAGCGGAAGGTCCATCTACTGGCATTCCACCTGGAATATTTACATGTATATCAAATTTATCAGTATATAAATCAAATAGATTATCTAAAGCTGTAAGCACATTTTGAACAGATGCATACGCGGTACTTTTCATCTTTATCTTTTTATTATTGTTAGTAATTTCTTCTTCTTCAACTATTCCACTTACTTTAAGCTCCCCTCTCCGTCCATTAACCTGCTTGCAACTTACTTCAAGAGGCATTAACATTCCTATATTGGCTCCATATACTGCTAACCCATTGACAACACCTATTTTCGATTTTGATGGTATTTTATTACATACAATTTTATTATACTGCCCATTTTCCAATACCCATTTTATATCTTCTAATATTATCTCTTCCCTATCTTCATTAATTGCGATACCAGAAGCTAATTGTATTAAATTTATTACTTCCCTGCCATTGGTACAATATTTACTCACTTCTTCAACACTATCTTGTGTTATTTTTAATCCAACCTTATTAACACAATTTATTGCTATTTTCTCTATTTCTTCTGGTAACAATGCTCTAAAAAAGATTTCGACACACCTTGATCGTATAGCCGGTACTATTTCATGAGGTGCCCTTGTTGTTGCTCCAATCAATCTAAAATCAGCTGGAAGGCCATTATCAAACACTTCTTTTATGTACTTAGGCATATTACTATCTTCAGAACTATAATATGAACTATCCAAGAATACTTTTCTATCCTCTAATACTTTCAGAAGCTTATTTAATTCGATCGGATGTAATTCTCCTATTTCATCTAAAAACAGAACTCCTCCGTGAGCCTTTGTAACTGCTCCTGCTTTAGGCTGAGGGATACCTGCTATACCAAAAGAACCAGCGCCTTGATATATAGGATCATGTACTGAACCAATAAGAGGGTCAGCTATTCCCCTTTCATCAAATCTTAATGTAGTGGCATCTATTTCAACAAATTTTGATTTTTCTGCAAATGGAGATAATTTTGATTTTCTAGCTTCTTCCAATACTAACCTAGCCGCTGCTGTTTTTCCTACTCCTGGCGGTCCATAAATTATAACATGCTGTGGATTTGGGCCACACAATGCCGCTTTTAATGCTTTTATACCTTTTTCCTGCCCTATAATTTCATCAAAAGTCGAAGGTCTGCTTTTTTCCGTCAAAGGCTTTGAAAGAGTTATTTGTCTTAACTTATTCAAATTATTTAATTCTTTTGTATTCTCTCTATCAATTGTAACTTCTCTATTTCTTTGGGGTTTGTTCATTGCATTGCACATTACATACACCATAAGAATTAAAACTATAATTTGTAAAACCATTAATATATTTGTCATAACCTTTAAAATATATCTTTATAAATAGTAAAACAAAACTATTATTAAATACTATTTATACTAAATATACTTTTCCTCCTTCTATTTTTATTATTAGTATTATTTGCTTAATCTTACAAATATATTCCCAATTTTATAAATATAATTAGTTAATCTATTATTTAATTTATAATAGCAAAATAAACAAATTCGCTAAAAATGAGCCAGTATACTATAAATAGTATACTGGCTCATTTTTTATTCAATTAAATTTTATGCCGATTCGATATCTTTCTTTGTTCTAGCTTTTACCAAAGTAGGTCTAACTTTACCTTCTTCAATCCTTTCAATTATAGGTTCATTTTTATCTTTGATAGCACCTTCAGTTATTGTGACCTTAGTGATTCTATTATCTGAAGGTATTTCATACATTACTTCATTCATAATATCTTCTATAATAGCTCTTAGGCCTCTAGCACCTGTCTGTCTGCTTATAGCTTCATCTGCGATTGCATCTAAAGATTTATCATCAAATTCTAGTTTAACGTCATCTAACTCAAATAACTTCTTATATTGTTTCACAAGAGCATTTTTAGGTTTAGTTAAAATTTGAATTAAGGCTTCTCTATCTAAAGATTCCAAGGTAACAAGTATAGGAAGTCTTCCAACAAATTCTGGAATCAAACCAAACTTTAATAAATCTGCTGGCATAATATCTTTAAGTAATTTTCCAACATCTTTTTCATGCTTAGCTTGAATCTCTGCACCAAATCCCATAGAACTCTTTCTCGTTCTATTTTCAATTATTTTATCAACTCCATCAAAAGCTCCACCACAAATAAATAATATATTAGACGTATTTATTTGTATAAATTCTTGATGAGGATGCTTTCTTCCACCTTGTGGTGGAACTGATGCAACTGTTCCTTCTAAAATCTTTAATAAAGCTTGTTGCACACCTTCACCTGATACATCACGAGTAATCGATGGGTTTTCAGACTTTCTAGCAATCTTATCTATTTCATCAATATATATTATTCCTCTTTCAGCTTTTTCCACATCATAATCTGCATTTTGAATTAACTTAAGAAGAATATTTTCTACATCTTCTCCAACGTAACCTGCTTCTGTTAATGTTGTAGCATCAGCTATTGCAAAAGGTACATTTAAAAACCTTGCTAAAGTTTGTGCAAGTAATGTTTTACCTGAACCAGTAGGACCTAATAATAAAATATTACTCTTAGATAATTCAACATCTATATCATCTTTATTAGTATTTATTCTTTTATAGTGATTATAAACTGCTACCGCTAAAGATTTTTTTGCTCTTTCTTGACCAATAACATAAGAATCTAAATATTCTTTAATTTCATTTGGTTTTGGGACACTTTTAGGGTCAAAATCAACAGCTTCTTGAAACTCATCTGCTATAATTTCAGAACATAAATCAATGCATTCATCACAAATATATACTCCTGGACCTGCAATTAATCTTTTTACTTGTTCTTGGGTCTTGCCGCAGAAAGAACACTTTAACTGCTTCTTTTCATCATATTTAGCCATATATTCACCTCACTTAACGTATAAAAATTACTTTTCTATTTATCTTTTCCTATTTTATGATTAGTTATTACATCATCTACTAATCCATAAGCTTTAGCTTCTTCTGCAGTCATAAAATTATCTCTTTCTACATCTGCTTTAATTGTTTCTAAAGGCTTACCTGTATTTTCACTTAAAATCTTATTTAAGGTTTCTTTCATCTTTAAAATTCTCTTTGCATGAATTTCAAAATCTGTTGCTTGACCTTGAAATCCACCTAGTGGTTGGTGTATCATAACTTCTGCATTTGGAAGTGCATATCTCTTTCCTTTTGCTCCACATGAAAGTAAAAATGCTCCCATTGAAGCTGCCATACCAATGCAAATTGTTGATACATCGCATTTAATATATTGCATAGTATCATATATAGCATTACCAGCAGTTATTGATCCTCCTGGACTATTTATATATAGATAAATATCTTTATCTGGATCTTCACTTTCTAAAAATAATAATTGTGCTACTATTAAATTAGCACTATCGTCATTCACTTCACCACTTAACATTATTATTCTTTCTTTTAACAATCTTGAAAATATATCATAGGAACGTTCTCCCCTACTTGTTTGTTCTACAACCATTGGTACTAAAGCCATATAAATCCTCCTTTTACTATTATACTTTCACTAATTTTAATTATATATATTTTTTTATCATTTGTTAATTATTATTTGAATAAATTGCCAGAAAATTTTTTTCTGGCAATTAGTATTCTATATACTTATCTTATATTATATCTCAAAATAAATTATTTACAATTTTCTTTTATAAATTTAATAGTATTTTCTAATATTATGTCTTTTTCAATCATACTCTTTTGAGACTTAGCTAAAATCTTAGCCATTTTTTCTGGATCTTTTGGTCCATATATTTTTCCTAATTCCAAAGCTTTTACGTCAATTTCTTCGTCAGTAGCCTTAATATCCTCTGCTTTAGCAACTGCGTCAAGAACTAAATCTGCCTTAACTTTTCTTTCTGCGTTTTCTTTCATGAATTCTCTCATTTTTTCAGTTGTATTTCCTGTGAACTCCATATATTGTTCTAAGCTTAATCCTTGATACTTTAATCTTCCTTCAAGATCTTTCATCATAGCATCAATTTCGCTATTTACCATAACTTCTGGTATATCCATCTTAGAATTTTCAATTATTGCAGTAATAACAGCTTCTTCAAATTCTCTTTCAGCCTTTTCATCATTATTCTTTGCTAATGTATTCTTAAGATTTTCTTTTAATTCTTCAAATGTATCAACTGCTGATACATCTTTTGCAAATTCATCATCTAATTCTGGTAATTCCTTAACTTTAATTGCCTTAATTTCCACTTCGAACATTGCAGGCTTTCCATTTAAGTCTTCTTTTCCATAGCTTTCAGGGAAAGTAACATTTACCTCTTTCTTATCCCCTACAGCTAACCCAACTAATTGTTCTTCAAAGTTATCAATAAAAGTACCAGAACCTATTTCTAAAGAATAATCATGACCTTCTCCGCCTTCAAATGCAACTCCGTCTATGTATCCTTTAAAATCTATAACAGCTATATCGCCTTTTTCTATATTACCTTCTTTTTTTGTTTCAACTCTAGCATTTTTTTCTTGCATATCTTTAATTTGTTTTTCTATTTCAGCATCTTCTACTTCGTATATTGGTTTCTTTATATCTAATCCCTTGTACTCTCCAAGTTCTATTTCTGGATAAGTAGTTACTGTTGCTGTGTAGACTAATTCTTTGCCTTCGCCTAGTTCTACTATATCTATTTGTGGATAATCTACAGGTCTAATATTTTCTTCCTTTAGTACTTCTGGATATGATTCATCAATGGCAAAGTTAACAGCATCATCATAGAATGCTTCTACTCCATAGAACTTTTTAACCATTGCCATTGGCACTTTTCCTTTTCTAAATCCAGGTATATTATATCTACTTTTATTCTTATTGTAAGCTTTAGTTAATGCTGCATCAAACTTTTCAGCTTCAACTCTTATCTCTAATTTTACCACATTGGTTTCTATTTTTTCCACTTTAGCTTTCATTTTATTCTTTCCTCCTAAATAGTGTGCATCTAATTTAACTAAGTCATTATACCATAAATCTTTAATTCTTATCAAATAATTTATTAATATTATCTCTATTGAATATAATTTCCATCTGCATCTATATAATATATCTTACCATCAATTGTAACTTTTATTCCCTTTTCTTCTTTTCCACTAATTTCTATGTTGCTACCTGATAAATCCCATAAAATTTTATCTTCTCCAGTTTGAATATCAGTTATCCACAAATACTTATTTCCAGCACTTGCTCCAAAATATGGTCTATTGCTTATAAAAACTATTTTACCTTCACTAATAAATTTAGGATTCACATTCCACAAATATTGAGGTTGTGCTTGCATTGTTGCTTCCTTAGTAAAAACACTTCCCTTAGTCGAAACATATTGATCCTTAGATATTATTTTCGAGCTTCCATCTACATTATACAGAGTAATCACTGAATTAGTATCTGTTACAATCATCTGTTTACCTGATGAGCTAATATCAAAGTTCACACCATTATCAGCATTATTCAAACTCTTAAATACTTTTCCATTGCTTTCATCATTTATATAAACTGCTTTTGCAACATTTCCACTAGCCATATTAATATCCATTGATTCTTCTACAGGTTTTTGTGGTTCTTCATTTACTTCCTCTTTAGCATTCTCATTTTTTACATCTTCTTTTACTTGAGTTTGATCTGCGCTATTAGCATTATCGCTATCAATCCATGCTTGTATATTCTTCTTGATATTTGTATAATCTATAGGATTTGTGATAAATTTAACTGCTATCACTGATATTACTAGTAATATCACTAAAGAAATTACAATTACATTTCTTCTCCTTCTTTTCATTTTCTTTTCATATTCTCTACTGAAAATACTTGGCTTTCCCAAAGATGGCCCCCTCCAAATCTTTTTAAGTATTAATAAACAAATTTATTATATATTATTCCTTTCCTTAAATCTACAATATATTTCATTTTTTTGTATCTAAATAGATTTTAATCCTAAGCAATTATTTCTTGCAACTTTTTTTGCTTTTACACCCATTGCACTTATCTTTTTTATCCTCTTTATTCAAGCAGCATCCTCCACACTGTAGTAATCCTTCTTCTTTTAGTTCTTCTACTGTAAGTTTACAAACATTTTCTGAATATTCTTCATAATCTATAGTATCTTTTAATAAATTTTCCTTGCTAATCTTAATCATATTTTTTCTCCTATGTTTATTTTATTTTTGCTGATTATATCGCTAAACATATCTGCAACTATTTATAATATATATCTATTTTATCATATACATACGCTGTACTAAAAATTCATCACAAAATCAATCCGTTGTTTAAGTTTTTAATTGAAGAAATTTGCAAATATTTACTTGCTATTATTTATATTTCTTCTATTCTATATTTTTCTCCTAAAAGGCTGTACTTTTCCTAATTTTCTCATGTTTAACTTGTTTTGTTTTTAATTGTCGTAAAATAAAAAATTATTGTTTTTTTATTTGTTTATTGTATAATAAAATTAAGAGATATTAATTTGCCCATACACTTTATGGTACATAACTATAAAGTTTTATAAACCCACAATGACATGTTCATTTACACCCTTTCTCAAATGAACATGTGAAAACCTGTACTCTGAGCATACAGGTTTTCTTTTTTACCCATTCACTGTATCTTCTATTTTCACTTCATTTATAAACACTTCAACAAAGTCACCTTATAATTATTTCTAATTTAATTATATAATTGTTATATTTAACATTCCCTTTATATTGTTTTTGTTTATTATTATAATCTTTAATTTACAATTTAACAATTGACCTTCCTAAATTTATAATATACTAAATTTATTTATACTCAATAAAAAAGAACTACTAAAAAAGCAATCCTTTTCCATAATATTAAAAATATTTTAAACTTCCATTAAACATCTGTTATAGGTTTTCTTTCGCCTTTAAAATTATTAATTTTGCTTTTTCTCTTTTCGAGCTCCTCTGATATTTCTTCTACCGAAATCCCCAATTGCGCCATTAATACCAATAGATGATAAGCAAGGTCACAAATTTCATTTATTTGTTCTTGTTTATCATCTTCCTTACAACTTATTATAACTTCTGTACATTCCTCTCCAACCTTTTTTAATATCTTATCTATTCCCTTTTCAAAAAGATAATTTGTATAAGAGCCTTCTCCACCATTAATCTTTCTTTCCAAGATCACATCATATAGATCTTCAATATTTTCATTCATCTTTCATCCTCCAGACTCAGATTAGTTTACAGTTTACAAGCAATCTAAAATGCAAGTATCTTCCTTAAGACTCTTTAATTCCCAGCAAAATTTCAATCTATTTGCAATTTTAAAATGCACTATTATTTCAAATCACTTATAAATTTGTTTTCTAACTTAATTATCTCTAATTTTTTAACTTACTATAAATCTCTATAAAAACAGCTCTTATTTCCCGTGTGACACGCAGCTGCAATTTGATCTACAAGTATTAAAAGCGTATCATTATCGCAATCTATTTTTATCTCTTGCACATATTGAAAATGACCAGAAGTTGCACCTTTGTTCCACAGCTCCTTTCTACTTCTGCTATAAAACCAAGTAGTATTTTCTTCTAATGTTTTATTTAAACTTTCTGCTGACATATATGCAAGCATTAAAACTTCTTTAGTTTTATAGTCTTGTACTATGACTGGAACTAATCCATTTCCCTTTTCAAAATTAACTTGCTCTACTCTTTTGCAAATTTCCATCTAAAGCTCACCTTTCAAACTCAAATGTTATTTATTCCTTTTAGTATAACTAAAAGCGTACAGAAATATTTTTATTATGCAGATAGCTTTTTACTTCATTAACTGTCAATTCTCCATAATGAAAGAGTGAAGCTGCAAGAGCTGCATCTGCTATATTATCTTCAAATACATCATAAAAATCTTCTAAACATCCGCATCCGCCTGATGCAATTACCGGAACATTAGTTATATTGCTTACTGCTTTTGTCAGTTCTAAATCAAAACCTTTCTTGGTTCCATCTGCATCCATAGATGTTAAAAGAATTTCTCCAGCTCCAAGAGAGGTTGCTTCTTCAACCCATTTTAATAAATCTATTCCGGTATCAATTCTTCCTCCATTTATCACAACATTCCAGCCAGTATTATCAGCTCTCCTTTTGGCATCTGCTGCCAAAACTATACACTGATTTCCAAAGTAAAATGCCCCTTCTTTTATAAGATTTTTATCCCTTACAGCTGCTGAATTCAAACTCACCTTATCTGCGCCTGCTCGTAATATTGCTCTTATATCTTCTAAACTTTTTAATCCACCACCTACAGTAAAGGGAATAAAAATCTTTTCAGCCACACTTTGAACAACTCTTTCCATTATTCCTCGCTTTTCATGAGTAGCTGTGATATCTAAAAAAACTAATTCATCAGCTCCTTGATTATTATAATGTTCTGCTAATGCAACAGGATCACCTATATCTGTTAATCCTTCAAAATTAATTCCTTTAACAACCCTTCCTTCTTTAACATCTAGACAAGGAATTATTCTCTTTGTATGCATACCTTTAGCTCCCCCTTTATTCTGTTTATAACTTACAGTTAACTATTATTTCTCGAAACCTTTATTGCTTCTCCTAATGATAGTGTTTTTGCATATATTGCTTTACCTGTTATTGCACCATATAAATTTATATTCACCAAATCTTTTATATTGTCTATATCTCTAATTCCACCTGAAGCCGTGATATTAATACTAACAGTTTCTTTTAATTTTTTAAGCATTTCTAAATTAGGTCCTTCCAAAGTTCCATCTTTACTTATATCAGTTACAATTATATTTTTAACCCCAAGCTCTTCCATTCTTTTTGCAAACTCTACATAATCTAAATCACTTCCTGAAAGCCAGCCTCTTCCATACACATTTCCATCTTTGCAATCTATTCCAACTGCAATCTTTTCATCATATACATTCACTGCCTCTTTCAATAGCTCTTCATCCTCTAAGGCTATTGTTCCAAGAATTACTCTAGACACTCCATTATCTAACAAATACTTTATGGTATCAAAGGAACGTATTCCTCCACCAAGTTCTACAGGAATGTTCAACATATTAGCAATTTCTATTACAAGTTCATGATTTTGATTACTTCCACTTTTTGCTCCATCCAAATCAACAAGATGTATATATTCCGCTCCCATATCTTCAAAAGACCTTGCTGTTTCAAATATATCATCTGCAACTATTTCTTTTTTATCATAATCCCCTTGATATAACCTAACTGGTTTTCCATCAATTATATCTATAGCAGGTAAAATTATCATTTAATCATCTCCCCAAAATTTTTCAAAATCTTCAAGCCTACAGTTCCACTTTTTTCAGGATGAAATTGAGCCCCCATGATATTATTGTGTCTAACTACCCCTGGAATTTTATTTTCTCCATATTCGCTGTAAGCTATTAAATCATCATCATTATAATTTTGAGCAAAATATGAATGAACATAATAAACAAATTCGCCTTCATCAATCGAATCAAATAATACATCTTTTTGATTATATATTAGATTGTTCCAACCTATATGAGGAATTTTAATATTGTTTTCTTTATCTTCCTTCATTTTTATTATACTGCCTTTTAACAATCCAAGACCTTTTTTTTCGATCCCTTCAAAGCCTTTTTCAAATAATAACTGCATGCCAAGGCAGATTCCAAGAAGCGGCTTATTCTTACGTACTTCTTCTTTTATTATTTTATCTAATGATAATCTTTCAATTGTTTCCATGGCATCTGGAAAAGCACCAACTCCTGGTAATATCAATGCATCCGCTTTTTTTATTTCTTTAGCATTAGATGAAATTTTGCTTTGAAGCTCAAGAAAATCAAGTGCATTCTTAACACTTTTTAAATTTCCCATTCCATAATCTATTATAACTATCATTAAAATCCCCCCTATTCAGTTAACAATTAGCAGTTGTTGTTGAAATGCTTATAGCATTTCTTAGTTTTATTCTCATTAAATTCTGCCAATATAATTCAATTAGCTTATCACACATATCCTTCTTTATTTTATTGCTTAACCAATTTATTCAGTTTGGCAGTTAAAGATTAATATTTTAATGTTGAAGTATACTTTTTCAAATCTTGTTAGAGATTTACTTCACAACTGTAAACTGTGCACTGTCAACTGTAAACTGCTCTAAAGACTTCCTTTTGTTGATGGCATTCCATTTGCATCACTTCTGAATTTGGCTTCTTTAATTGCTCTTCCAAAACCTTTAAATAACGCTTCTATTTTATGATGATCATTTTCTCCGTATAGAACTTTTAAATGGAGGGTTATTCCTGCATTAAATGCAAATGCTCTAAAGAATTCAACTACCATTTCAGTAGCCATTTTTCCAACCTTTTCTCTCTTAAAATCACAATCAAAAACTAGAAATGGTCTATTGCTTATATCTACCGATACTACTGCCAAAGTTTCATCCATTGGTATATAAAATGTTCCATATCTATTTATGTTTTCTTTCTTGCCTAAGGCTTCTTTAAATGCCTCTCCAAGCGTTATTCCAACATCCTCTATTGTATGATGATCGCATACCTCCAAATCGCCTTTAGCTAATACCTTTAAATCTATTTTTCCATGAAATGAAAATAAAGTTAACATATGATCAAAAAAACCTATTCCTGTATTTATTTCGCTATTTCCACTTCCATCTAAATTAACTTCTAACTTAATACTAGTTTCCTTTGTTGCTCTTTCTTTTTTTGAGTATCTATCTACCATATTAGCCTAGCCCCCTCGATACTATTTTTATTGTTTTCTTATCATAATTAATATACGAAGATCTTTTTTATGGCATCCACTACTTTCCTATTTTGCATAGGAGAACCTACAGTAATTCTAAATGTATCATCACTAAAATATCTAATAATAACACCATTATCTTCAAGTCCTTTTATAAGAGCATCCTTATGTGCTGTTCTTCCATATATATAATTACCTTTTGATGGATAAAATTGTATATTCATTGCTGCATTTTTTTGAACTTCTTTAAGATTTTCATATAATTCTTCTCTTTGTTTAATTATTTGCTTTGTATTATTCACAACATTTTCTGGATACCTTAGAACAATAGACGCTAAGTTTTGTGAAAATGAGCTCATTGTATATGGTATCTTATAGTTTATCAACTCACATATATTCTCTTCATTAGTAATTAGAAATCCAACTCTTAATGACGCAAGTCCCCATGCCTTTGAAAGTGTTCGCGTAACAATTAAATTTTTATATTTATTTATATAGGGAATCATTGTCTTCCCATGGAATTCATAATACGCTTCATCTATAAGAATTGTTTTATCTTTAAACGCTTCTAATATAGCAACTATACTTTCTAAGTCTATTCCTATTCCTGTAGGATTATTAGGATTTGAAAAAATAATCAAATCAATATCTTCTTGTTTTCCAACCTTAATAAATTCATCTACTTTAAAATTCATAGTTTTACCTATATCATATTTTTTTAGTTCGCCACTAAATCTTGATATAAAAAAATCATACATTATAAAATCAGGTCCTAAAGTTAATGCTTTCTTTCCTTGTTTAATAACCTTGCTTACAACAAGCTCTATCATTTCATCCGAGCCATTTCCTACAATGATATTTTTACTTTGTGTATTTGCATATTTTGCATATAGCTCTTTTAGAGTTTTCATTTCATTTGCAGGATATCTGTGCAATTCTGAATCAATTAAACAAGATTTCATTTTCATCAGTATATTTTCATTCATCTCTAGATAAATTTCGTTACTATCTAAATTTATGGTATATTCATCATAAGCATTCATATACTCATTATAAATTCCCATTGTTCAATCTCACTTTCACAGAATTAGCATGAGCTGTTAGACCTTCCTTATTAGCCAATGTTATGATTTTTTCACCATTTTCCTTAATTGCTTCTTTTGAATAATAAATGAAAGATGATTTCTTTATAAAACTATCAACCGATAAAGGTGAGAAGAATCTTGCTGTTCCACTTGTAGGTAATACGTGGTTAGTTCCTCCAAAGTAATCTCCTATAGGTTCTGGACAATATCGTCCTAAAAATACAGAACCTGCATTTTTAACCCTGCCTAAATATTTCATAGGATCATCTACCATAAGTTCCAAGTGCTCAGGTGCAATTGCATTAGACACATCAATACATTCCTCAATATCCTTGCAAATTATAGCACTTCCAAAATCATTAAGAGAAGTTCTTATTATATCCTCCCGTTCAAGGGTTCTAACTTGTTTTTCTAATTCAACTTCAACTTTTTCATATAATTCTTTAGATGTCGTAACTAATATGGATGATGCCAGCTTATCATGTTCTGCTTGTGACATTAAATCTGCTGCCACAAAGCTAGGATCAGATTTTTCATCTGCAATAACTAAAATTTCGCTAGGTCCTGCAATCATGTCAATATCTACTTCTCCAAATACCAATTTCTTTGCAGTAGCAACAAATAAATTTCCAGGCCCTACAATTTTATCAACTTTCTCAATACTTTCTGTTCCATAAGACAAAGCCCCAATTGCTTGTGCTCCTCCAACTTTGTATACTTTATCTATTCCAGCAATTTTAGCAGCTACTCCTATATATGGATTAATGCCACCATTTTTGTCTGGTGGAGTCACCATTATAATTTCACTTACACCTGCAACCTTTGCTGGTATTACATTCATAAGCACTGAAGATGGATATGCAGCTGTTCCTCCAGGAACATATACTCCAACTTTCTCAAGTGGAAGTACTCTTTGTCCCAAGTAAACACCTTTATCCTTGGTCATTATAAAACCATTTGCTTTTTGTTTTTTATGATAGTCTTGGATATTTACCCTTGCTTCTTCTAATGCCTTGACAAAATCATCTTCAACTTTACTGAAACATTCATCTAATTCCTTAGCCGATACCTTCAAATTTTTAAGATCGACTTTATCAAATGATTTAGTAAAATCAAATAGTGCTTTATCTCCTTCTTTTTTTACTTTGGATAAAATACTTGTCACTGATAATATTATCTCTTGCTCTGTTTCTACAATTCTGCCTTTAAGTTCACTTATCAAGCTTTTTTTATTGTCTTCCGTAATTTCGATCAAACTTAACATATAATAGATAGCCCCCTTTTCTCTAACAGTAAAACATTAATCATAAAATCATTATAATAATTTTATTAATATTTTTTTGCTAATTATTAAAATTATAATAATTATAATTATCAACATTTCATGAATTTTGTCAATTATTAATAACTTTTTTAATTCTATCTATAAATCCCCAAATTTCAGTTTGCTTCATTTTAAAACTAGCTTTATTCACAATTAATCTAGCACTTATTTCACAAATTCTATCTAATACAACTAATCCATTTTCTTTTAATGTTGTACCTGTTTCCATTATATCTACTATGCCATCACACAAACCAAGAATCGGAGCTAGCTCGACTGATCCTTCTATTTTTATAACTTCTACATCCATTCCCTTTTCTTTAAAATAGTTTTTTGCAACCCTAGGATATTTACTTCCTATTTTTATATGCCCAACCTTTTTGAATATATCATTTTCTGGCAATGATGCCACTATGAATCCGCACTTTCCAAAGCCTAAATCCAACACTTCATAGCAATTATTATCACTTTCCAAAATAGTATCCTTTCCGACAACCCCAATGTCAGCTACACCATGCTCTACATACGTTATTGAATCAGCAGCTTTAACCAAAAAATACTTTATATCTTGTGTTTTATCTTTAAATACTAATTTTCTTCCTTTATTTTTCAACTCTGACGGATCAAAGTTAGCTTTATCCAAAATTTTAATTGTTTCTTCTTCTAATCTTCCTTTTGTTAACGCTATGCTTATGCTCATTTCACACTTCCCCGCTTTTGACTACTTTTATTTCGTTAATATCATCTTTTGGTAATAAGTCAACTATATACCCATTGCTTCTAAGTTCTTCACTCTTTCTTATAGCTTCAATTTTATTTTTTTTACAATAATATATCTTATATTAATTTTATTTTAAATTATTATTAAGATTTACAATTGGAATTAAAGAATTAATATCTATAGAAAACCCTACTGCTGGA
>JAEZKY010000215.1 GCA_023435985.1 Bacillota bacterium
GCCATTAATTGTGGATAATTAACTGAATATGCACTTTGAATTTTAGCAAGAGCTGAAGATAAAGTTGCTGCATCTGCGTTTGAATTTACAATTAAAGGCCACATTAAATCTTTAAAAGCGAATAATGCTGTAAATATTCCAAGTGCAACTAATCCTGACTTTGTAAGAGGAAGCATTACTTTTAAGAAAGTTTGTCCTATATTACATCCATCAAGCCTGGCTGATTCTTCTAATTCTTTGGGAAGGCCCATAAAGAACTGTCTTAACAAAAATGTGCCAAAGGCACTAACAAGCCCTGGAAATAGTAAAGCAAATACTGTATTTCTCATACCCAATTTATCTACCATCAGATATTGTGGAATTATGAAAAGTTGAACTGGTACCATCATTTGAAATAGCACTATTCCAAACAAAAAATTTCTTCCTGGAAACTTTAATCTTGCAAAGGCATAGGCCGCCATAGCACTGAAGGCTACAGAACAAATTACCCTTAAGCTTATCATTGCAAAAGTATTAAAATATAGCATAATAAAATCATTTTGCCTTATTACCTCAAAATAATTTTCAATTTTCCATTCTGCTGGGAACATTATAAAAGGATTCATGGAAGTAGATTCTGATACACTTTTAAATGATGTAAGTATCATCCATGCAAAGGGCATTATCATAATAACTACTCCTAGAATTAAAACTAAATGTATGCATATTTTTCTGCCTTTCTTATTCTTATTTATACTCGACATGATGCTTGTCTCCTTTCTACATATAATTTACCCATTTCTTTTGAGCTTTCATTTGAAATACTGTAATAATCATTATTATGACTAGAAGCAGCATTACAATTGCTGATCCATAACCCTTATCTGCATATTTAAAGGAACTGTTATAAAATAAATATACTAAAGATACTGTACTATCATATGCTGGACTAGTTACATCAATCATCATATAAATAACATCAAAGACCTGCATTCCTTGAATTATACTGGTTACTACAACAAAAAATAGCGTCGGTGATACTAATGGCAATGTAATATTAAAAAATTGTCTAACTGGCTTAGCACCATCTATACTAGATGCTTCATAATAATCTCTTGGTATTTCTTGAAGCCCTGCGATTAGAAGTACCATACTGTATCCAATTGTGCTCCATATACCTATAATTATTATTGAATATAGAGCTATATTAGGGTCATCAATCCAATTTACAGGATTTATTCCAACTTTCGATAACGCATAGTTAATAAGCCCATATTGATTGTTATATAACCATTTCCATATCATTGTTATTGCAGCTGGAGCCGCAACCATTGGAATAAAATAGATAGTCCTGTAAGTACCTTTTCCATTTATTTTAGAATTTAATAATACTGCTAAAATCATTGCTATGATCACTGTTACAGGAACAACTATAACTGTGTATTTTAATGTATTAATTACCGCATGCCATACTTGTGCATCTCCAAGCATCTTTTTGTAATTGTTTAAGCCTACGAATACATTTCCTTTTCCAAAATCACCGCTTTTAAAGAAACTTAAATACAACGTTTGAAAAATTGGTATGATATTCAATATCATAAGTCCAATAATAGTTGGAGCAACTAAAAAATATGCCCATTTCCACTCATTAATCGTCTGCTTGGATAGCTTTTTCTTAATTATTGTTGTATCCTTTGCCATAAATTCATCTCCTCTACAGCTATTTTAAAAATTACGGCAACAAAATGCATATGTTGCCGTAAATAATTCTATATCGTTTACTTTTCTTCCTTTAGTGCATCATTCATCATTTGGGCTGTATCTTTGCAGGCATCATCAACTGTTTTTTCACCTGTAAAGGAACCTTTTAATAATTCATAAGCCTTATCCTCCCATTTTGCAGTATTGTTAGAATATGGTCTTATTTGGGCATACTTAACCATATCAATAAAGCATTTTATGTTAAAGGTCTTATTGGAATTTACCCAAGCATCAGCTGTTCCATTATATGCAGAAATCGCTATTCCAAGTTCTGCCTGTCTTGTTTGTCCTTCTTTCGAGCTTAAATATTCAACCCATTTCCAAGCTTCTTCTGGATGTTTTGTAGTTGCTGAAATTGCATTTCCAAGTCCATTAAAAATACTAGCTCTCTTTCCATCATTTGCTGAAGGTAATACTGCAACATTAAAATTTTTAGACATATAATCATTTGAAGTAAAGCCACTTAGATTCCAAGAACCAAATAGCCCCATTGCACATAATCCATTTTGCATTGCTTCTGCACGTTCAGCATCACCAAATATCTTTGGCGATAATCCATCTTGAACAAATTTCACATAAAATTTCATTGCTTCTATTGTCTTAGGATTATCATAACCTGATACTTTATCATCAGTTATAATTGTTCCTCCATTTTGATAAACAAAATTATAATATCCTTCTTGATTGTGTAATGGAGCCAAAAAACCATATTGTTTACCATCACCTGTTGTTAACTTTTTAGCTGCTTCATATAATTTATCCCAGTTCCAAGTTTCATCTGGGTATGAGATTCCAGCTCTATCAAACATAGTTTTGTTATACCAAAGACCTATTGTATCGTAATCTTTTGGAATTGCATATTGCTTATTATTTAGATTGTATATTTTATCTAATCCTTCTGGATAATTTGACAATTTAACTTCACTGCTCTTATTAATTCTATCTGTTAAATCCATAAGCATACCATTTGATTCATACCTATAAGTTTCATTTGAATGCATCCAGAAAGTATCTGGAAGTGAACCGCCTGTTGCAGCTGCTTCTAGCATTGTCCAATAATTATCCCATCCTACAACTTGTAAATCTATTTTTATTCCAGGATTTTTTGTTTCGAACTCATCAGCCATCGTTCTGATACCTTTTGCTTGATTTGAGTCCCAAAGCGCGTAAGTAATGTGTACATCTTTGCTACTGCCACTAGATGCATCTTGTCCACTTGTAGATGCAGTCTTTGTGCCACCACATCCAATTAATCCGGTAACAGCCATTACGCTAGCTAATATTAAAGAAACAATTTTCTTTTTCATTTATGATACCTCCCGCTTTTATAAAAATTAATTTTTCAATTAATATTTATCCTCAACATTAGTCTGTTAAACTAATATTAAAAATCCAAATTTATAGTTTAAATTTCTTGAAACTTAAATAAAAATGTATATTTTCTTTTATGTACGGTTATAGTAAAGCTTTACAAAATTAAGTAAGAAATAATTAATATAGAATTTTTATATTATTTCTAGAACTAAATATTTAATTTTTTTTACAACCTACTTATTAGTACGGCTATTCCTCCCATATATTATCTTACATGGATTTACTTGCTTTCCATGATTAAATTCTATCATCTGAAAAACATAAAATACATAGAATAACAAAGCTAAAAATATATCCTTTTGCTATATTGTTTTATTATTGATTAATAATAGACGCAAAAGTATATATTTTATGATATACTAATTCCATACAGTATTGTAAACAATATCAATGGTGGTGAAAATTATGGCGGACTTTAAAAGTTTTATTTTTAATAATGTTAATTATGTTGATATTATCCTCTATCAATTTGGTTCAGAACGCTGCGATCCTTTGCATTCATTTGGGCCAACTGTTAAAAATCACTATCTTTTTCACTACATATTATCTGGAAAAGGTAAACTTTACTCAATTAATGATAGAACAAATAAAACTTCTATATATAATATAAAGGCTGGAGAAGGTTTTTTACTAACTCCAAATATAATAAACACTTATGAAGCAGATAAAGATGATCCCTGGAATTATATATGGATAGAATTTGAAGGCTTGAAAGCTGAACGATACTTAGATGAAATAGGAATATCAGCAAGAAATCCAATATATATACCAAAGGAATACAATTTTGAGAACTCTATTATAGATAATTTTAGATTTTTGCTAAATAATCCAAGTGCACCGGATTCGGCTATACTGGGGCATACTTATCTGATTTTTTATTCCCTTTTAGAGAATTCTGCTTCTAACAATACGAAGAAAGCTACCAACCTTCAGGAATTCTATGTTAGAGAGGCTATAAATTATATTGAGAAGAACTATAACAATAACATTTCTGTTGAAGATATTGCAAAGTGGTGTAATCTTGATAGAAGCTATTTTGGAAAGATATTCAAAAGCTCTATGAAAACCACGCCTCAGGAATTTTTAATAAAATATAGGTTGTCTAAAGCCTGTGAAATGCTTAAGAACAAGAATACATCAATTAAAGATATTGCTGAACTCACAGGATATCCAAATCAATTTTATTTTTCTAAAGCTTTTAAAAATGTTTATAATATAACTCCTAGTAAATGGCGGAATCAAAATAAATTATAATAAAAAATATATAACTTGAAGAAAAACAACTATAAAGCTTATTACCTTGAATTTTACCAACTATATAAGGCATGGCAGTGGCAAATATCAACTGCATCACCACAACCATAACAAACATACCTAAAAGTATGCCTATAAAGCTTATATTATAAACGCCATCACCTATTGTCCTATAACCATCACATATCCGTTATTTCCGTCTACTCTAATTTTTTGACCTGTTTTAATCTTTTGGGTAGCTTCTGATATTCCTACAACTGCTGGTATTCCATACTCTCTAGCTACCACAGTTCCGTGAGTTAATAGGCCTCCAACTTCCATTACCAATCCAGCTGCATTTATAAAAAGTGGCGTCCATCCTGGATCAGTGAATGGTGCTATAAGAATCTCACCTTTATTTAAAGCGGCCTTAGAAGGATCAGTTATTACCTTTGCAATGCCCTCTATTATTCCTGATGAAACTGGAATACCTATAAGAGCTCCCTCAGGTAAATTTTTTCTCTTGTATCCAGCTTTTATTTCTTCTCCTTCACTTGTAATAACACGAGGAGCATTTAGTTTTTTGTAATGCTCATATTCTTCTTTTCTTTGTTCTACTAATGCCTTAAGACTTTCATTATTTTCAATTGCTTTATATAGTTCTTCGAAACTTATATAGAAAATATCCTTTTCCTCATTTAAATGACCTTTTTGAACTAGTACTTTTGCTTCTTCAAGGAGTGCATTCTTAAAGATCATACAAAGCCTCATCATCATAAACTTGTGGTGTTCCCTTATTGGAAAATCATTTCTTAAAACTAATATGAGCCTCCTTGCAATTTTAGCTTTAAATTTTCCGTGTTTAGCTTGTATTTCTTTTACCATATTTTCTGCCGCAGCTTTTGCCTTTTCTATAGTATTTTTGTATTCTTCTCTATGAGCCCCTTCCTTAGAAGTTCTAATAGTCGCAAGTATAGATTTTACAAGTGGCTCTGGATTCTCTATCCAACGCTCCCTAGCTATATCTATTTCTCCTGAAGCACGTACTCCATACTGATTTATAAAATCATTAAAGAATCTCTTGAACTCATCATTTCCTTTAACTTTCTTTATTCTTAAAGGCAATGTCTTATAATCTTCATTTTCAAATTCATCAATTAAACTTTGAGATTTTCTTACCATATCTGCCAAATCTCCAGTAAGCAGTCCCATTTCTGTAGTAATGTTACCTTCTAAACCTTTTGTAATTATATTAGTATAATTACTTGTTCCTAAAAGCTTAATTTCTAACTTTTCAAGTACCTTAAAAGCAATAATTCCTGGAGCCAAATATGGAATTACTTTCTTAGCATCTTCATAAAGGCTAGCTTTTTCATAGATTACATTTAATCTTTCAATACCTTGATTTGCATTTAAAATAGCTTTCAAGGTGTCCTCTTCACGTTGCTTAATATAGTTATTCATAAACTTTATTGTTCCATCAGGATTAGTGAAAACAAGATTTTTTATAACTTTAACTGCAGCAGGGGCTATATATTTCAAAAAGGGTTTAAGATTGGCTCTCTTTCCTTTAAACGTTTTCTCAAAATCTTTCCTTTTTAGAAGTTCTCTTAAAGCTTCTGCCATCAAGGCATCTGCATTTGTTAATAATTCTAATAGCTTCTCCTTTATTTTCTCAGAATGCATAAGTCCACTTACATCTGCATAAATTCTACCACCGGCTGAAGCCAAAATCTTATATTTTTCTTCTCTTTTAATATTTTTACCAAAAGGCAGCATATCTCTAAATAAATCTATCCCTAAAGGAGAAATCGGATCTGTCATAACTTGGAGATGGTTTATAGAGATATAGGTATGCATACCATCATCTTTAGGCATAGGCATTGGAAGCGGAAATAATGATGTAATAGCACGACTTTGTACTATATATAAATTATCGTTTTCTAAGCACCACTCAATATCTTGAGGACAGCCATAATGATTTTCTATTTCCATTCCAAGTTCAGCAAGTTTTTTAATCTCAGAGTCCTTCATTACCTGACTAACAGATTTTTCACCTGTTATGTCCACTGTTCTTGTGCCGCCACCTTGAATAGGCATTATTGCCATTTTCTTGTCTGCTATATTCTTACTTTCTATTTCCAAACTTTCTTTCTTAAATTTATATATATCAGGAGATACAAGACCAGATACTAAAGCTTCTCCAAGTCCATAACTTGCATCAATAGAAATAACTCCTCTATGACCTGATACAGGATCTGCTGTAAACATGATACCAGCTATATTTGGAAGAACCATTTTTTGTACTACCACAGACATATGGACCTTTTCATGTTGAATTTTATTTTGTAACCTATAAAGTATAGCTCTATCAGTAAATAATGATGCCCAGCAATTTCTTACAGAATTAATAAGTGAAGCTTTTCCTTTAATATTAAGATAAGTATCTTGTTGACCTGCGAAAGATGCAAAAGCTAAATCTTCTGCAGTAGCACTTGATCTAACAGCATAATAGTTATCAATCCCAATCTGATTAGCCGCTTTTATAATCTCTTGTTCTACCTTTTCTGGCATTTCCGATTGCTCTATTTTTTCTCTTATTTTAGTTCCTATGATACCTATATTTTCAATGTTTGCATCTTTAATTTCTTCTACAATAAAATCATAAAGTTTATTGTAATTTATAAATTCTTTATAACTTTCTGTAGTTACACAAAATCCAAAAGGAACTGGAAAACCAGCCTTAGTCATCTCTCCTAGATTTGCACCTTTACCACCTACAAGTGCTAAATCTTTCTTATCTATTTCATCAAAATATAGTATATATTTCCTACTCATAATTTCTCTTCCTTTCTTTAGTTATCTTGTGTCTTCGCCCCATTTATAAACAACTCTATAATTTGAGCTTTTGATACATCTATATTAATATCTTCATTTCCATAAGTACTTGACATAAAATAATTCATATATAGGAATTGAAAGTTTCTTGCCATTATTGTTAAAGGAATATCTTTTCTAAGTTGATTCTTATCTTGTGCTTCCTTTATAACATCTGAAATCAAATTCTCCAGTCCACTTCTATGAGGATTGTTAATAGGATTAGAATTAAACAGTTTCTGCATTCTATACTTAAAATAAATTGCTGTAAATTCGATGTCATTTCGAAATATATGATTTATAAAATCTAAAATACTATTTATGGTTTCTTTTATATCTCCATTTTCTTTAAAATTTTCACTAACCTCACTAAGATTATTACCATAATTATTTATTAGAGACTGAAAGTATCCTGATAATATAGACTCTTTATCTTGAAAATAATTATATAATGTACCTTTAGAAACATCTGATTTTTCTGCTATTTCCTCCATATATGTTTCTTGAAATCCTTTTTCTTTAAAAAGAGCTAATGCACTATCAATTATAGTCTCTTTAGTTATCTCCTTTTTACGTTCTCTTCTATTCATCTTTATAACTCCTTCTAAAATAATTATTTTTTAAATTAGAAATAAAATTATACCTAGTATACTTTTGAACTAAGTATAATTATACACTAAGTTGAACTTATCTAAAAGTCAATAATATTTATTATGCATTTTTAGTTTATTGTTCAAAACACTTCAGGTAGACCATCCATAAAGTGATAATGTCATGTTTTATAAAAGTCAGTACCACCCGTAAAACGGGTGGCTTGCACTACGCCTAAAAGGCTAAAAAATATATAAAAGCGTTTTTTTGATTAAAACTGTTCATATATTTTTTAATTATGAGGTTATCTTAATATTTTAAA
>JAEZKY010000239.1 GCA_023435985.1 Bacillota bacterium
TGGTAGCCATAGTATTTTTATCTGTTTGAATTTCACTTGCTATTTGCGCATGTGTATTGCTCCCTGTTACTTTGCCAACAACATTCGCAATACTCGTTTTACCGTTATTGGCATACTGAAAAGCCTCTGCTATTCCAGCCTGTACATTAGTTGAAGACATTCCCGATATTGGATCTAATGTTAACTCACTAGCCTTTGTAGCTCCAACTTTGTTTCCATTATATAAAAGCTTACCGTTTGCATCTTCAGTAAACTTATTTTGTTTCTGCGTAATCTCTGACAATTGCGTAGTAAGAGCATCAACTCTCGAACTTACCTCATCAACATCTTTTTTCTTGGCAAAAATGATTGTTGGATCTATTTTTAATGTAATACTTGATGTATTGGATATAGCTAGTACCATTTTCATATTTATCTCTTTTGTACTTCCATCAGATGGTAGCGGCTTATAAGTTTCAGCGCATTTTGCTATGGCTAACATGTTTCCACTTGCATCAAATACACAATATTCACGAATAAAAAAATCACCTACATCTGGTGGAATCAATACTTCTATGTTAATCCAATTAGAATTATCCTCATCTATTGCTACTTGGCCTATGGCTCCTTCCCAAACTGTATGAACTAAGTCTGTCTGACTTTCAGTTGGATTGTAATAGCTTCCATTACCATCACCAACTTTCATTGTTACAAAATCGACCTTTGTTCCTAGACCAAGAGCATTTGCTATTTGTGCTTTTCCTATGCTTGTTAAAATAGAATAATAACTCTCTGCCATTAAATCGCCTCCTTTGGATATGTTGTTATTGTTTCATTTCCTGCACTTTGTGCTACTGGAATTGTATAGTTTATCATTGTATCAATGTCTTTCGGAGACCATGGATAAACTGCAATTTCCTCAGCATCTATTGATATTGTTCCAATACTTAAAGTCCCTAATGTAGTTAAATATATATTTAGCATTTCAAGCCACGAACGCTTATTTTTATATGCATCTATTAAGGCATCTAATTTTTTCAATTCAGCTGGTGAAGCTCCTGTTTCTGTTACATCAACATCCATTTTAAAATAATATGGATTCCCTCCATATTCAAACCACTCTTGTAATTTAGTTTTACCAAATACCGTTGTAGCAGCATCAATTATTGCTTGTGGAGTGCCTTTTATTCTATGCAATCTTATTGAGTTCTTAAGTAAATTACGTTTAACATCAATATTTGCAGTAGAATCATACCAATCAACATTCATTTGCCAGGCTAATTCATCTAATATCTCATCGCTAAGATAATCTATTCTGCTGTATATTAAACAAGCTGTTACCTCTTCACCTAATTCCTGAAATTGAGGATTTAATGCTGAACAAAGAGCAATTACAGTTGGATCTTGCTGCATTTGAGAAGTTTGTAAACTTAATAAATCAATATTCTTTAAGTCCATTTATTCTAATCCTCCATATTTAATGCTTCTCCCAGTACTTCTACAATTAATTCTTTATTATTCATAATCTCATCGCCTCTTTTCATTATTCCTAAAACATTCTCTTATATCTCTATCTTTAAATGGGTAATAATATAGATCAATCTTTTCACATTCTTCTTTACATTCCTTACATTGTCCAGGAGACTTAGCACATATTACATTCCCATTTATAAATTTAACATTAAGTTTTATTCTCTTTCTCATATGGTTTATCTCCTTTCTATTTTATTTCATAAAAAAGAGCCCTATTTCTAGAGCTCTACAATTTCATAACTTCTTCATATTCCTTAGTTTTAAGTTCATACATTATCCAATATATTGTCAAATCAATTAATCGTTTCAAATCGTCTATATCTTTATCCTTCCACTTTTGTACATAATGTGTAGCATCATTTCCTAGCCATGCTGCACCTTTAGCCATTTTCTTAATTTTAGGATTATTAATCATGGTACTTATGCATTTTCCAAGCATTTCTTTTTCTACTTCATCTTTCTTTTCTGGATTATTATATATTATATAATCTTTTATAAGATACTCTATTGACTTACGATATCCCATACCTGCTATTTGATCTAATTTATAAGTTTCCGCTATTTGAGATTGAGCATATGCAAGTACAAATTTTTCAGAAATGTTCTTAATCTCTGTATCAAATATTTTAACATCAGGTTTTTTAGGGAAAATATCCTCTAAGACATATCTTTCATATTGTTCCCTTATGCTCTCTCCCTCAAGTACTGTATAGTACCTCAGAAAAAAGACCTCCTCACAACTAGGGCACTCTAATATTGAAATTATTTTATTTTTCGATTGTATATCTCCATATAATTTAGGCAATATCTCAATCCCACATATAGGACATTTTTTTATTTTATCTGTTTCATTAAATCTGCAATAATCTGAATAATTTTCAAGATTACCTTGCATATCTTCTAAAGATATAAATCCTCTCATGTTTATCCCTCCTCCTGTATAATATTTAATATTATGCAAAAGTTTATATATTCCTCCTCAATGTTCCAATAAAATAAACCAATAGAACTTACTATATATTCTCAAACCATGGAGGGAGTCCACTTCCTTTCAAAATATATTTTTGTTTGTTCTACTGGCCTATAAGCATAATAAAAATACCCTGTATTATCTACAGGGTATTTTGAAAGAGGATAGGATCTATTAATGAAATTTTCTATATTCTTATAATATCATATCTTTTTAGTGGTTTGTTCTCAACTTAATTTCAAATTCGTCTCACAAAACTAATCTCTTCCTGCATTACCACATCTTCTACATGTACAATATCCGCCTATTTCTACAACACATTCATTATCTTTTCTATTATCTCCAATGTTGCATTTACTGCATTCTTTTAATTGTCCGCAAAAACATTCATGCTCTTTATCATCTTTATATTTAATAATACATTTCATCTTTAGTCCTCCCTTTTACAAGAATACTTGTTCGTATCATAACATTATACAACAAAAGCCACCTATATTTCTATAAGCAGCTTTCATAAAAAAGGAAGATTAAATATTTTCTATGATATTATCATAACACATATTTTAAACATTTTTTACTGACTTTCTATTGTTTCCCTTCTGTTTTTCTACTCATTTCCTTCACTTGCCATTTTGATGCTTTAAACTTTGGTATTATTCCTTGTCTTTTTGAAGTTTTATAAATTCAAAACTCAGCTTATCCTCTAATTCATAACAAGTTTTACAATTAAAACAATATCCTAAAGCAGTACTTTGAGTATCCTGCAAATCAAACTTCATCTGATTTGTGAGATTCTCATTAGAATTTCAAAATTATGATACCTTCGTATATGTATGCTGTAAAACCCAACCTGCTGGGCTACTCTTCGTTCTCATCTCCATTTTATTACTGTCAACCATCGCAATTGATACTTGATATTCTCCAGTATTAAAGTCATAAACTACTCTATTTGTATTATCTTCAATCTTTTTATATGAATCACCTTTAAAAAATGAATATATGCTCCAAAAATCTGTTACATTAGTTATAGTTATAATTTGATTATTAGATTCATCTTTCCACTTACCTATGACTTTTTTGCTCATTATGTTATCATCCTTCAATACCGTATCATTAACCGACTGCTGTGCTTTAGGTTTTGGAGTTTCCTCTATTAATCCATTTGCATTTAAGTAATTTCCATCTACAGTTGTATTTACTGCCATTGTTCCATCACTATTCATGTAATACCAGTTATCGTTATCCTTAATCCAACCTGTTCTAAGCTTTCCATCTGAGCCTAAACAATACCACTTATTTTTATCCTGGACCCAATTTAATTTCATCTTGCCTGAGTCCTCTAAATAATACCACCACCCATTATCCTGAACCCAACCTGTCTGCACCGAATTATCTTTATAATAATACCAGTCATCACCTTTTTGCTGCCATCCATTTAGTTTCGTTTGTTCTTTTTGAAGTTCATAATTTATTGCTGTTTTATTTGAAGCATTATCTGAATTTGATGCATTTAATGCATATATAGCTCCTCCTGCTCCGCAGGCAATAACTACTACTGCACCTGCTACACCTAAAATTAACGCACTTTTACTCATCCTATTTTCTCCTTAATGTTATTTTAATATTGTAATTATATCAAATTTCTTAATGATTTACCAAATTTGATAATATTAAACTTACTTTTTAACATTAAATTCATTATTACATTACAGTTCTCTATAGCTGTATTAAGGAACGGCGGTATAATTAAGTTGCAAGTGATTTTAAAAACATACTGCCCGAATATAATTAAATAAAAAAACAGTAGAAGTGATTGGGTTGATGAGCCTAGCAACTCATAATATTTTATATATTAAACCATTACGAAATATAGCTTTTCATTTTCTTAACTGCATCATATTCCATTTGCTTAATTCTAGAGTATGATAAATTCAATTTCTGCTCTAATCTCCAGTATTTCTTTCTCTCTATTAAAGCTAATTGAATTATAGTCCTTTCATCATCTGTTAATATTGAAAGTGCATTATCTATCCTTTTAATCTCTCTTTTCTTCGCCGCTTGTTCTATATATAATTCTTCTTTTCTTTCCATTAGTTTTTCTGCCTGTTGTTCTACACTTGACGTGATCTTATAAGTTTTACCTGTTCTTTCTTCTGTCCCTTGTCCACTTATGCCAAGTATTTCTTCTTCTATTTCTTGAAATTTTAAATCTATCTCTTGTATATCTGCAATTAATTCAATATACTTTTTAACTCTATTCCTAACTTTATAAATTGAGTTATCCATAGAGATGGCAAGAAGCAAGCTAAAATTGTGGCCGATGAATTACTTCAAGAAATAAATAAGACTATTACGCTTAATCTTGATAGCGATTTAAAAAATATTACTTTCAAACAATTTTCTGATATGTATGTTGAACATATTACGGTTCATTCCGCACCTAACACTATAGAAAGTTATAAAAAATCCTTACTAAAATTCTCAGATTTAAATGATATAGAACTAAGAAAAATTACTAAGCTTCATATACAACAATGTATTGATAAAGCTTTAAAAACTAATATTATGAAAAGTACAGTAAAGTTGTATTCTCGCCGTATAAAAACTATGCTCAATGCCGCAATTACTGACTATAGATTGATAATTACAAATCCTGTAGATGATATCAAAATCGAGAACGATAAATTTATCAAAGTAAAATGGACTGATATTAATTTCACTGATTTTACGTTAACAGTAGATAGACAACTAAAGCAGGATCTTGATGGTAATTGGACGTTAGGAAATTTAAAAAGTAAAAATTCATATAGGACCATTCCAATTTCAGAGTTTGTTAAAAATGAACTAGAACATTATAAAAATAACAATCCCATAAGAATTGATAAATTAATCTTCAAAACAACATCAGACAGCTTAAGCGACAATTTAAGAAAACATTTTAAAAAAATCGGATATGATATCTCTGTGCATGAGTTGAGACATACATATGCGACATTATTAATATCTAATGGCATGATGTAAAAAAAACAATGAAAACCTATAGTCATGTAACCGGTGAAATGATGAAAAAGGCTACTGATTTAATTAGAAATATTTTTTGACGTTTTTTTGACGTTAGATTATGCTTTCCTTTATATATGCGTGTTTTGAGCCTTTTATTGTTTTTCAACTTTGTATCCAATTCCCCAGACTACTTTTAAATATTTTGGATTTTTAGAATCAATTTCTATTTTTTCTCTTATATTTCTGATATGAACCATTACAGTATCTGTATTAATAGCAACTTCATTCCATACTCTTTCATAAATTTCCTCTGCTGAAAAAACCTTTCCTGCATTTTTCATTAATAGATGCAGGATTTTAAATTCAATAGGAGTAAATTTCACTAATTCACCATCCAAAAATACTTCTTTAGTATCTGTATTTAATTCTAATCCACCAATTGTGAAGTTATTATTTTTTTCTTCGAAATTATTTAATACGCTTAGGTACTTAGAATACCTCCTAAGCTGTGAATTCACCCTAGCTAATAGCTCCATTGGATTAAATGGTTTAGTCACATAATCGTCAGCACCAATATTGAGCCCCATTATTTTATCCATTTCTTCTGATTTAGCTGTGAGCATTATTACAGGGAAATCATAATTTTCACGAAGTTTCATTACCATAGTTATTCCATCCATTTTAGGCATCATAATATCTACAATAGACAAATGCATATCTATCTTCTTAATAATTTCAAGTCCTTCATCACCATTACTAGCCTTAAATACATTATATCCTTGATTCTTCAAATAGATTTCAATACCATCACATATTTCCTTTTCGTCTTCCACAATTAAAACATTATATAAATTCATCATTATTTTACATCCTTACATATTTAATTCATAAATGAAAACTTTCACTTCTATATATGTATATTTAATTCATCTATACTTTCCTAATACTTTTGAATATATTAAAATTATATACAACTAATATAAAAATAACTATGAGAACTTTCTAAAGAATTTATAAAGTTTTCTTAAATCAATAATAAAAAAGATTATCTTGCAATAAAAAAATTCTTTTAAATGACAAAACAATCCTTTGATTTTTTATTAAGTTTTAATAACTACTTAGGCATAATAATTTAATAGCTCTCTATATTCATCATTTAAATTTAAATACTTGTCCATTAAGTCTTTAGAATCCTCCAATGCCTTTTTAATAATATAGTCATAATTTTTTATAAATAAATTTGTTATACTAGAATCGATTTTATTAAGATTTATCATATTTTTAAGTATTTCAATTACTTTATCTTTATCAAATTCATTTTTATAGCTTCTAATTCCAATTAATGCGCTAACAATATCACTTATTGCTACAATCCTCATTTCCTTAGTAATCTCTTTTTCTCTTATACCAAAAGGATATCCTGTTCCATCCAGCTTTTCATGATGAAGGGTACCAATGTCTCTTATATCATCTATATTTAAATCACTTAGTATATTATATCCCATAATTGCATGACTTTTCATAATTTCAAATTCTTCATCTGTAAGTTTTCCTGGTTTCTCCAATATATCTACTGAAATTCCTGTCTTACCTATATCGTGAAGTGCTGCAGCAAGTTTTATTTTTATTAGACTTTCTTTGTTTAAGTCACACAATTTAGCTATTTGATAACTTATAGCTTCAACTATTATTGTATGTTTAATAGTTGCTTCGCTTCTAAAATCGATAGAATATGCTAACATTTTACTATATGCTATTACTTCTTCCCTATTAAGTACTTTGCTATCAAAAAATCCGTATAATTCCTCTACGTATGAACCATTAAAAAGCTTATTTAAAAAATCAAATCTTTTATCTGCTTCTACAAATAACTCAATATGCCTTTTTAAATGCTTATTTTGCCTTCCTAATATATAATTTTTAACTGAAGTCTTCTCATTTTGATATGCAAAATCTATATTGTCTGCAAAATTTAGCAACAATCCTTCTTTAGATATTACTTTCATATTCTTTCTTTTAAAAAATTTATGTGAGAAATGATGGGTTAATACTATTTGATATAAGTCACTAAGAGGTGAAAAATACTTTATAAATAATGAGCCATAAATAGCATGTTCAAATGGAGCTATTGATTGATCAATTTCTGCTATCTTATCAGTTTCTCCTACCTTATATGCACCTATATCATGAAATATAGCTATAGCACAAATATTAATAATTTCTTGATCAGTATAACTTCCTTCTGCTCTTAATAAATTCAACATTATATATGCAACTTTTTCTCCATGGTTCAAAAGTTTTGTCTCTGTTGAATTAATGGTCCTATGTATGATAGTTATCATTTGTCTTAATGTAACTTCTAAATTCTCTTTCATCTGTCCCCTCCGCATGTAGTCATTAGAATTCCAATAAAGGCCTTTTTTACATTATAACATCATTCTTTACCATTAAAAATATTTTATTATTAAAGTTTCCTTATATAGAAACAATTATTGCTTAGTTCCTTAAATATACATAAAAAAGTCACCTTATTGATAAAATTATCATAGATGACTTTTCTTATAATTTTTTCAGAATTATTTCGTAATACTACCTCATAGCACTATTAATAAATAATCGTGATTTTAAATATAGTTGTCCTAGAAATTTTATATTCTAGATTCATTCCTAAATTTTTTAATCCCTTTTGTAGAACCTCGTTCAATATCTCTCTCAAGCTTTCTTTGCTTAAAACTTGAAAATAATTGCTGCATATCATAGCCTTCCGGGTATAGTTCCTCAGCACTGATTTCAAGCTTAAGTCTTTTATAGTTAACTTCTATAAATTCGTTATTAACTAAAACTGTTATATTGTTGAATTTATCTACTTCTTTGTAGACAATTCCATTAGTATTTCTGTCTAATAATAAGACTCTATCCCCAATTTTATAAACATTTTCTTTGAATGTCTCTTCCTCAATCTTTCTTTTAGTTATCTTACTTTCATTTACCAAATCATAATTATACTCTTTTGTTTCAATATATCTTCTACTTCTATCAATTATATTGTCATTGATACCCATTTTCCTCGATATATATAAAGCATTACTATCTCCACTTTTTCCTATATGAAGTTTATACAAAGGTTCTAAAGTATCCTTTTTAAATTCCATAGCCGCATTTTCAAAATCAGGATGATTTTGTGAAAAGTTTTTTATTTCCCCATAATGTGTACTTGCTACAGTAATGCAGCCCCTATGATAAAACTCTTCCAATATTGCAATAGCAAGCGCTGCCCCTTCATTTGGCTCTGTTCCGCTTCCTATCTCATCAAAAAGCAGCAATGAATTTTTACTGCTTTCTTTTAATATACTCCCTAAATTCTTTACATGAGAGGAAAATGTACTTAACGCATTTTCAATACTCTGATTATCTCCGATATCAACGAAAACATCGTCAAATACTGCAATTTCACTATTACTATATGCACTTATATGAAATCCACTTAGAGCCGCCAAGGTAAGCAGCCCAACACTTTTTAAAACAACTGTTTTTCCACCAGCATTAGGACCTGTTATAATTAAACTCCTATAATTACTTCCTATTTCAAAATCCAATGGAACACACTCACTAATTAATGGGTATTTTCCTTTAACTATATTTATATATCCGTAATCATTAAGTTTAGGTTCAATTCCATTAATTTCCTTGCTATACTTTGCTTTTGCAATGATCATATCATATTCTGACATAACTTCTATATTTATTTTGATTTCTTGAAGTCTTTGGAAAATCATTTCACTTAATGTAGATAAGATTTTATATTCTTCAATGCTTTCATCTGCTTTTAAACTAATTAATTCTGTTGAATATTTAGAAACTGAAGCAGGTTCCACAAACACTGTACTTCCCTTTGAAGATGTTTCAACAATGACTCCCTGTATATGATTTTTATAAGCAGCCTTTATAGGAACAGTATATCTTTCATTTCTTATACTAACAAAAAAGTCTTGTATATATTCTTTGTTACTTGAATTTTTAATAAACTTCTCTAATTTTTCTTTAATTTTTTCTTCACAAAGCTCAATGCTTCTTCGTATTTTTTTAAGTTCCCTGGTTGCATTAGAATTTACAATAGTTCCTTTAATGGCTATATTTATTTCATCTTCAATATATTTTAATTCTTCAATATTTTCCCCATATCCACTTAAAGTTTCCGCATATCCTTCTTTATCTTTAATAAATGCTTTAACTTTTCGGCATCCTCTAAGAAAATCACTTATTGTCGTTAGTTCTGAAGCTTCTAAAGCTCCACCTTTTTCTATTTTTTCTATTAACGGATATATATCAAAAACTCCTTCTAGTGGCATGTGGTAAGAAGCATCAATCAATTTTCTTCCTTCTGAGGTTTCTTTAAGCATCCTTTTTACTTGCTTAATATTGTTACTTGGTACTAATTTATCTATTAACTTCTTTCCTAAATTGCTTACACAATATGATTTTACAATTTCTTTTAATTCTCTATAATTTAATTTTTCTAATGTGGCGTTATTCATCTTTCTAATTCCTTTACTCATATATTCAAGCCACGAATAGGTTATATAGATTTCAAAATAATATTACATGTGATAATCACATCTAATGCAATATTATTTGCTTATCAAATGTTTTATATCTTATTTCTAAACAAAAAAGCTGTGGATACTTCCACAGCTAAAAAACTCAACATCAAATGAAGATAGAAATATACCTATCTTTGAAAGCAGATTCGTGGCTCGTATCTTTAAATAGTTATAATTAATTCAACAACCAATAAAAGCATACAATACTTTTTTTGAATTAATATTAAATTACTATATTTAAGATACTAAACAC
>JAEZKY010000274.1 GCA_023435985.1 Bacillota bacterium
TGTATGTGATAAACTATCTTCGTCCATATGGATGTCCTCCTTTTGATTTTAAGTTTGGTCGGCGAAACCTACTTATTATATTATCAAAAGGAGGACTTTTTTTCATGCCCGCCGCTAAAGCTCTTCGATGCTCACACGCAAAGCGTATGGTTTATGAGGAGCAACTACCTAATACGTTGCTCCTAAACAAAAATACCAACAATTTAGTTTTTCGCTAAGCTGTTGGTATCACTATGTTTATGGTGCACTTGGTGAGATTCGAACTCACGACTTCTGGATTAGTTGTTTTAAAATTTATTATAATTCACTTTGCTTTACATACTGCATATATTTAGCTTTCAATCCTATACAAATTCAACTAAATTTATTTAAATTTATAACTTTTGTGGGAAAAGTGTGGGAACAATAATGATATTATATTTCTTACATTTTCACCATTTATATCAGTTATCTCTTTGAGAATTTGAAGTATTGATAGATCAATGCTTCAAAGGCATTTTATTAGTTGTGTAGTAGTTATACATATACTTATATACATACTTAAAAAAACTTAATATTATATATTTAAAAATTGTATAATATTTTATATTTATGTCAATGATTAAATCGGAACGACTTTCTTTAAATGTTAATTTTTTGATAGAGATAGCTATTTTCCTTCTGATAATTTTTAGCCATCTCTATTTTTATGTCTTTATCTTAATAACCAGACTAATATATAATAAATTTGCAAAACGGACTGGTGGTAACTTAAGTTACTGCCTTTTCATTTTTACAATCATAAAATACATTTAACAAAGTATATTCGATAAACATATTATGTATTAATTAATTTAATAGAAAATTATGGAGGTAGTTATTATGGGTTCTGATGACAATTCAGGCAAGACAGTTATTTACTCCATACTTTTCCTAACGTCTATTAGTATTAATTGGGTCTTATTTTTAGCATTTCTATACAAAATAAAACACTAATCTTACAGTCACAATAGCTCATAAAAATATGCAATAGAAGACAAAGGTAGATTAAGTATTCCTACCTAATCTACCTTAATTCTTTGAAGATAGTAAATTGATTCTTATACGGATTAGCATATGGAACATAAATCCATACTCAAACAACATGTACAACCACATTTTAAATTATTTTCCTGTAAGGAAAAAGTATCTTTTCTTTAAAAGTACAAATCTAATCATAAAACAGCAACGCTATTTATTTTTTCTCATACAATCTGCTTTATTAGGAAGAATGCACGTTTAATAATAACAACTTTTAATTAATTTTATATATTCTCCATTTAAGAACAAAGCAGCTTCGCTAGTTCTTCTTTTTATTCAAAAGTAAATAATTATGTGATATTTTTTGTTACGCCATTCTAAAATTTGGACAAGCTTCCCACAAATAAAAATAAAGGGTAATAAATAAGATTTCTCCTATCCACTACCCTTTAAAAAGTTCTATTGAGCTTGCAAGAATTCTTCATAGCTTTCTATCTTATCCTCTATATTTGTTTTCTTTAGCCAATTGTTATATTTTTTAATAACCTCTTCTACTGTCTGCAAATTAAGTTCATTTTTCTTTTTACTTTCGTATTCAGCGTACAAGTTAATCTTCATTAAATTTCCCATATCTATTTCACCTCACTTTATAATAATATATTATTTATGTAAATGATATCAATTTCACTTTTAAAATAAGGATAGTAAACATTTTACTCTTCACTATCCTTATTATAAATTTAATGTTTAAGAAAAAATATATTGTAATTATTTTATGAGTCTAACGCTATCGCTGTTAGCTTAATGTATAAATTAATATTAACATACATTCATGTTTTATACAATACTATTTCTATCTGATTTATCAACTTTTAGGAAATAAGAGTAGTAAAGATTTCTCTCTATTACTCTTATTTTGTGAATATAGACGTTTTCTAATTAGATCGGGAATATCCATTAGTATTATTATGTCTGCTTATATAATAGCATATTATTATATAATATTCAATATGTGCTAATAATAATTATTATTTTCTAGTATTTTAAAACAAAAAGAATCTAGTAAAGCTTGTATACTTTTACTAAGTTCTTTCTATTTTTTTATTACTATATTTTTTCTCTTTTTAACTTAAAAATTTCTTTAACTGCCATTTTATAACCGCCAGCTTCTTTAAAAGAATCGCTTATTTTTTTTATATTTTCAAGATAACTTGGATCGGTTAGAACCTTCTCAACAGAATTCCTTAAAATTTTTGGAGTAAGATTATCCTTATCAAGCGAAATAGTTGCACCTAATTCTTCAGCTCTTTTTGCCATATATGGTTGATCTGCTCCTATAGGTATTGCTACAAAAGGTATATTATTATACAATAGGTCACTAGTACTATTCATTCCTGCATGAGTTATTGCTACATCAGTATACTTTAAAACTTCTGATTGTGGAACATAATTTCTTACAATAAAATTATTAGGTACATCAAATTTAGATAAGTCTAAATTGTATGCTGCCATAACAACAGTATTATCAGTATCCATAAATGTTTTAAAGAAAATATCATAGAGATTGCTATCAGTATTGTTAAATACTGTGCCTAGTGAAATATAAACTACCCTATTTCCTTCTAATTTTTCAAAAGGAAAATCCAAGTTTTCTTTCCTATCATATATTGGTGGACCTATAAATTTAAAGCTGTCATCATAATATTCTGGATGTGCAACAAAATATTTAGAAGTATATGCAATATTTATATCACCCTTATTAAAAAATAACTCAAAAATGTTATGAGGCATTTCCACATTATACGATTCTTTTAATTGTCTTGAAACTTTTGTGTAAGTATTCATAACTGGATGATTTTCTATTAACTTTGCATCTATTAATTCTTTGTGCTTAGAGATTAATTCTTTAGGAGTAGCAAATATTGCAAACGAAGAAACAGAAGGTATTCTTAGTATTTGAGCAATGGCATTTCCAAAAGGAAACACAGATGTGTATATAATATAATCAAATTTTTCATCCTTAATTTGATCTAGAATGTCTTCTATAATTTCATCACCTAATTTAATTTTTTCATTTATATAATCAAGAATTTTGTCTATTGCCATATTTTTAGAAATATTCTTCTTTATTGCTTTTACTCTATAACTTTTAAATTTAGCACCTGTTTTTTCAATTTTTTCTCTAAAATTTTCTTCGCAAAAATAAGTAATTTCCTCTCCTTGCTTGATCAATTCATTTACTAATCCTAATGTTGGATTAACATGTCCATGAGCAGGTACACTTAGAAAAAGCACCTTCGACATAATTTAACTTCACTTCCATTTACTATTATAATTTTTTTATAGATAGCCGACTATTTATAATATAAATATTATCACAACAACTAAAGAAAAGTACTTTTTTTCTTTAAACATACAAATGCAATTATAAAACAGTACTATTTCTTATTTTTTCTTAAGCAATTTGTTTTATATTACCTATATAGTTTTCCTTAAAAATATAATGTACGAACTTAAATTGCACCATTATAATCAACTTATTTTAGTAGCTATACCATTACTATCAAAGCTATAACCATAAGCAATAGTATCATGAATCATTTTCCCATCACTATAGCAACAATATGTAATTCCTTTTACTAATAGCCACCCTGTACACATCCAGCCTTTATAATCAAAATAGAACCACTCTCCATTAATCTTTTCCCAATCTGATGTTGTATAGCTTCCATCTGCATGTCTATACCACCATTTTCCTGCATTATCTCCAGTTCCTTGTATCCATTCTCCGGATAAATCTATTAAAATACCTTCTGTAAATTCATTCATATCACAATCAGTATTTATACCATCTACAGAACCTTTTTCACTGTATTGATGTCCTACTCTGCTATTAAAGAAATTAGTTAATAAGTTCCATGGATCATCATTGTAATTAGCTTCCCATAGTGGATATGAGGCTAATCTATCATCTAAATTACTCATAAATCCAGTATAAGTATAAATACCTATACTCATATTAGATATCTCTTTAAATTTAGAAACAAATCTTAATACATAATCCATTAACCCATCAAATACAGTTTCTACATCTAGCATAGGAATAAGATCATTAGCTTTATCTTTAATCGAATTATAAAAGCTAGTTGCCTGCGTCTCAGGCGCACTAGTCCCAACTAAGAAGTGATAAAATCCTGTCTTTAATCCCGCATAGTGTGCATTAGAATAATTGGTATCCAAATAACTATCTGTATATGTTGTTCCTTCTGTAGCCTTTATATATACAGCTTCTACTCCTGAAGCTTTAACCTGATTAAAATTTATATTTCCATTATGATTACTTACATCTATACCTTTCAATTAATATCATCCTCTCTAAATTAAAATAAAAAATAAGAGTAACCTTAAAGGCTACTCCTTAAATTAAGCTGTTGCTTGTGATGCATCTGGTGTTATATTTTTTTGTTGATCTACTACCTGAGTGTTACTTGCTATAGCAACAAGTGATTGAACCTTACTTAATTGATCTTTAAGAGTTGAATTTTCTGTCTGTAAACTTATATTAGTATCTTGAAGTTGCTTTATTGCATCATCTTTACTCAATACTGCTGCTTTACCTGCATTAATTTCCCCAGCTATAGCTTGTCTTAAATCATCTATATTTTGTTGAGATAATCCAGGTATTTTTTGAAGTAATAATTTATTAAATTCATCTGCCTTTGAACTTAATAGAGTTTCCGCATTTTCTGTAATTCTGAATTTCTCTTCAACTATATTCCATACTTCCTTGGCTATTTGTAAATCCTGCTCATGTCCATTGGCTTTAATAGCCTGCTCAATCTGTTCTTTCTTTTGGGCTAATACCTCTACTGTAGCACCTCCAATTGTTTTAATTATTACTACTAAAATTGCAGTAATAGCAGTAGCTCCAATAGGGGCAATTTGACTAATTAATAATTCTTTCATTTAACATCATCCTTTTCTATTTTAAAATATTGTTTTGAACTGCATAAAAAAAGAAGCTTATAAAAGCTCCTACTATTGCAGTTATAAACCATTTAATTGTATTTGTTAAAGACTTAAGATTCTCACATAAATTTTTGATTTCTGTCTTTAATTCCCTATTATCCTGTTCTAGTTTATCAAGTCTTTCTGAGTGATTATTGATTCTCCTTTCATGCGTTTCTATTTTATCTTCCATTACTTCTGCATTCATGACTCACCATCCTTATTTCATTTTTTGCATAGTAAAAGGCACCTGCATTTCTGTAAGTACCTTCAATAATTTTATATATTAATTATTAGGTAAATAATTTGGATTAGTAAGAATATACTCGCCAATCTTTAATAAATCATCATCATCTATTGCTCCATTAATTACTTGATCTGTGTCATATTGTGGAAGCGATGTTGGATCTTCACCATAATGTCTACCATCAATAGCTAAATCTAATAGAGTAAATTCACCATTTCTATCAACATCCTTAAGTTCACTTATAGATATTTTAGCTTCCCCACATTGTGTATCTAATAAGTCCTTCTCCATTTCAATTCCATCTGATATTCTACCCTTAATTACATCTATTAGAGCATCTCCTGCTGATATTCCTTTAAAATTTAGTTTCAATAATACTTTTTTAATATTAGCTATATTTTCTGCCCCTCTACTTACAAGCATAAATCTAAATTCGTCAGCTTGAATATCTTTTTCAACTAACTTTATTCCTTCAACTTCATCTATTCCTATAAATTGTAATTTAGAACTATCATATTTTATTCTTATATCTTCTGCAGCAATTCCATTTATATTTTCTATAATTAGATCAGTTGATACACTTTCGTTTAAATATATTTTACTCTTTTCTGGTTCAATATCCAACACCACTTCAGAACTTAATTGAATTACTTCATCATCAGTTAAAGCTCTATTAAATACCTTTAAATTATCAAATACCTCCCCATTACATCTATGATTTTCATCTATTGAAAATCCACTAATATTTAAATTTTTATCAAATACTATAAGAGATACTAGCGGACTCTTTTGTTTTTGAGATAGTGTTTGTTTGGCTCCGTTTATATACATAGAATTTAATGTATAATTACTTTTATTAAAAATCAACACTGTATGAACAAATTGTCCTTTTACATATGGATTATCTATACCATAAATATCTGATTGATTAGTATTAAACCCGAAAAAACCATTATATCCCCAAGCATCATAGGAATCGAATCCAATTGGCATAAACTCACTTGCGCCACTCCATTTAAACCAGTATGATACTGAAACTGTTTGAGTATTTTCATCAATTCCTAAATCTGATAAGGGGATTGAAACTTGCCCTCCATTTACCTGAATACCAATTCTATTATGACCCTCAACATAAGTCACATTTCCATTTGGAATATATTCTTTTCCATTTATTGTGTTGATTACTTTACTGTCATCAAAACTAAATTCTCCTACTTGACCTTGTAATATTGTATTATTCGACACTATTTCCATTTTAATCACTCTCCATTTTCTAATAATATGAAAAGAGCTCTTTTCCTAATTTATTTTTTATAATATTAACTATAATTTTTAAGTAAAAATCAATGCATTTAATTTTTATCTTCACTTATTATTATAAAGAATACCAATATGAAATTCTTATACATTTCGTATAACTTTCATATAACTTTCCGATAATAAAAATAACTTAAAAATTCAATTTCAATTTGCACTTGTAGAAAGTAGTCTAAAAAATAATATTACTACATCATTTATTTCTATTATGTAGCGATATTGAAAGACACCTGCATTTCTGCAAGTGCCCTAAACAAACGCTGACTCATATTCATATTTTCATAATTTAAATATTATCATTGTATTTTCTACTTGTGCTTATATATCCCGTATCTGGATTCACTTTAAAATATGCATGACAATCATAAACACTTTCACCGAAAACCGTAACTGTTGCTGTACAATACAGTGTTCTACCGTCATCTAGGAGTTTATGAGTATAATTAATCACATCTGCATTTACTATTTCTGGTTTATAGGAAAAGGTAGGAATAGTGCTATAGCCAACAGATTTAATATAATACTTGCCATCTTTAGTACCTAATACAATTCTTTCCTCGAAATTAACTTTAACTCCATGATTGGAATTAGAATAAGTTACTACAATTCCATCTGGGTCTGTAATTTTACTTGCAAAGGCAGTAGTACTCATCGTAAACATAATACATATTGCTAATACAACTGGCAACATTTTTTTGAATTTAGACATAAATTAATGATCTCCCTCCTCATTTCCTTTTAATATATTATATCACTAATTTATCCTGTATAAACAAATTTTTCAATTATATTATTCTATACGTACTAATATATACTTATACACGTGCATTATTTTTCTATTGTGTATCAAAAAGACACCCACATTTCTGTAAGTGCCTTGTATAAAATTTAATATTAAATTATCTAACTTCAAACCAATCAATTTGGTCATGCACTACATAATCTGTGTACGTTCCTTTTGTAAACTTATATATAGCTTTCAATGAATGATCTTTATCTCTATTTTCATACCAATCTGTAAAATTATTAATTTCATCTGATGATCCACTATATTGTTTTATCTGTCCATCTACTAATTCAATATATAAATTTGCATCTCCTGTTGGTTCTGTCGGATCGCTAGGTTCAGTATCTTTTTTAGTTACATCTACTGTACATGATGCACTTATTCCACTTCCATCATTTATAGTAGCTGTTATAGTACAAGTTCCTTCACTTTTTGCTGTAACATTTCCATTTGAATCTACTGTAGCTATTGAAGAATCACTTGATGACCAAGTTACTTGAGCCCCCGCTGGAGTTGTTGTAGCTGTTAATGATTGTGAATCACCTTCTGTCATATCGATTGATGATTTATCTATGGATATTGATTCATCTTCTTCTACTGGTATATACCCATCTTTATCTATATCAACATCTTCTAATACAAAAGCATAATTTTGACTCTTACCAGGGTTGTTAATAACTATTTTATGAAGCTTTTTCTCTAACCCAGTTTTTTCATAAAATACGTAATCTCCAGCAGTATCACTACCATGCGATGAACAAATCTCTGGAGTATTATCATCAATAGTTATTGTAGTATTTGTCGTTCTATTAGTAAAATATTGATCTAATAATCTTATTCTAGTTGTATATGCGTAAAATGTTATAGAACCTGGATAGTATGTGTACATGTGACTATTGGGCACATTAACCCAATTTCCATTATATTTAAATCCTGCAAATGTATAATTATATCTTTGCCATCCACTTTCAGGTGATGTTAATTGTTGCCCAACAGTAACAGCGTTTGCAATACTCCCATGTTGAATTATCCCTACTCCTATAATTGCTAATAGCATCACAAACATAATTCCAAACTTTTTAAAA